>JAWVDX010000182.1:0-8450 GCA_033857015.1 Gaiellaceae bacterium | reverse complement strand
CGTTCCAGATCGAGACGACGTACCGTGCGCTCAAGCGTGGCTTCCGCGTCGAGGAGGTGCCCATCACCTTCGCGGACCGCGAGCTCGGCGGCTCGAAGATGAGCAAGGCGATCGTGCTGGAAGCGGTATGGAAGGTGCCCGTGCTGCGCCTGCGGCGCCGCTAGCGGAAGTGCTCGAAGCCGCGCAGGCGGACGTCGCGGTAGTGATGGCCGTAGTCGACGCCTTCGCCCTCGACGCAGCGGCCGATCACGTGCCACTCTCCCGGCTCGGCGAGCGCGGCGAGCAGCTCGTAGTCCTCGCCGCCGCGGGCCGCCTCCTCGGTGTCCACGCCGTCGAAGCGCGGGACGAGGTCGAGGTCGACTGCGCAGCACACGCCTGAGGCTGCGGCCAGCCGGGGCAGATCGGCCGCCAGGCCGTCGGAGATGTCCATCAGGGCGTGGGCCGTCCGGGCCAGCTCGCGTCCCTCGGCGAGGCGGATCGGCGGACGCAGGTGCGCCGCGACGAGCGGCGAGCTGAAGCCTGACTCGAGCGCGCGCAGACCGGCCGCCGAGCCACCGAGCGGGCCCGTCACGACCAGGTAGTCGCCCGGCTGCGCGCCGCCGCGACCGGGCACCCGGTCGGAGCGACCGAGCGCGGTGATCGAGAGCACGAGCTTGTCCGCCGCTGTCGTATCGCCGCCGCGCACCGGCACGCCGACCTCGGCGATCCCCTCGTACAGCTCGACGACGGCCTCGAGGCTCGTCGTCGCAGGCGCGCCCAGCGTCACGATCAGCGCCTCGGGCTCGGCGCCGGCAGCGGCGAGGTCGCTGAGGTTGACCGCCGCGGCCTTGTAGCCGAGGTCGCGGAAGCTCGTCCAGGCGAGGCGGAAGTGCACGTCCTCGACGAGCGCGTCCTGCGTCACGACGAGACCGCCGCCGAGCGCGGCCACGTCGCCGTCGATCCCGGATGCGAGCCCGCGGCGGGCGAGCTCCGCTAGGAGACCCGCCTCGCCGACGTCAGCGAGCGACGGCATGGCGCGCCCGGAGCCCCAACACGTCGACCGGCCCCTCGCCGGCGCCCAGCTCCGCGAGGCCGTCCGCGACGGCGCGGCTCGCGATCCGCGACGCCTCGACCGCAGCGTCCCGCAGCGAGAGTCCCCGAGCAAGGAGCGCCGCCAGCGTCGCCGAGTGCGTGCACCCGGCGCCGTGCGTCGTCGCCTGATCATGACGCTCGACCGCGATCTCGACGTGCTCGTGGCCGTCGAAGAGGTGGTCGACCGCATCCTCACCGTGGCCGCCGGTCACGAGCGCAGCCGGCGCGCCCAGGGCGACGAGCGCCTCCGCGAGCTCACGCCGCGAGGCCGAGCGACCCACGATCGTTTCGGCTTCCGGCAGGTTCGGCGTGACGACCGTCGCCAGCGGAAAGAGACGCCGCACCAGCGCGACCGCAGCATCCGGCTGCAGGAGCCGCGCGCCCGAGCTCGCGACCATCACCGGATCGACGACGAGCGGGACGTGCCGCCCCTCGAGGAAGTCCGCCACCGCCACGATGACCGGCTCGGAGAAGAGCATCCCCGTCTTCGCCGCGTCGACGCCGATGTCGTCGAACACCGCCTCGAGCTGCGCGCGCACGAAATCGGCCGGCACCTCGTGCACCGCCGACACCCCCACGGTGTTCTGCGCGGTCAGTGCTACGACCGCCGACATGCCGAAGCAGCCGGCTGCGGCGAACGCCTTCAGGTCGGCCTGGATCCCGGCGCCACCGCCCGAGTCGGAGCCGGCAATCGTGAGGCAGCGCGGGACACTCATTCCGGCCAGGCACGATACCCCCGTGGAGGCTGCGACGTGGCTCGGGATGCTGCAGGGCGAGGAGCTCGCGCATCTGACGGCGGAGCCGGCCCGCGAGCCGCGCTTCGCCGCGCTCCCGGCGGAGTTGGACGCGCGCGTCGCCGCGGCGCTCGCCCGCGAGGGCATCACGGAGCTGTTCTCCCACCAGCGCGAGGCCTGGGACGCGGCCGCGCGCGGCGAGCACCTCGTCGTCTCGACCGGCACCGCCAGCGGGAAGACGCTCGCGTTCAACCTCCCTGTCCTCGACGCGCTGGCCCGCGAGCCGAAGCAGCGCGCGCTCTACCTCTATCCGACCAAAGCGCTGGCGCAGGATCAGCTGCGCTCGCTGACCCGCCTCAAGGTGCCGAAGCTGCGCGCGGCGATCTACGACGGCGACACGCCGCAGGAGCAGCGCTGGCAGATCCGCAAGTGGGCGAACCTGATCCTGACCAACCCGGACATGCTCCACGTGGGCCTGCTGCCGCACCACGACCGCTGGGGCGACGTGCTCGCGAACCTGCGCTACGTCGTCGTGGACGAGGCGCACGTCTATCGCGGCGTCTTCGGCTCGCACGTGGGGAACGTCCTACGCCGGCTGCGGCGGCTCGCGCGGATCTATGGCGCCGAGCCGCAATTCCTGCTCGCCTCGGCCACGATCGCGAACCCCGCCGAGCTGGTCGAGGCGCTCCTCGGGGTCGAGGCGACCGTGATCGACCGCGACGGCGCGCCCCACGCGGAGCGGACGATAGCGCTCTGGAACCCGGAGCTGCTCGACGTCGAGCTCGGGCTGCGCGCGAGCCCGCTCGCCGAGGCGTCGCGGCTGCTCGCCCAGCTCGTGAAGGCGAATCAGCGGACGATCTGCTTCGCGAAGAGCCGCAAGGCGGTCGAGCTGGTGCACCGCTTCACGGTTGATCGCGTCCCCGAGCTGGCGGACCGGCTCGCGCCCTACCGCGCCGGCTACACGCCGCAGCAACGGCGGGAGATCGAGCAGCGCCTGCTCGGCGGCGAGCTCCTGGGAGTCACGGCCACGGACGCGCTCGAGCTCGGCATCGACGTCGGTGCGCTGGATGCGGCGATCTCCGTCGGGTTCCCCGGAACCGTCGCCTCGCTGCGCCAGCAGTGGGGTCGTGCCGGACGCCGCGGCCACGGCCTGGCGATCCTCGTGGCGAGCGAGGACGCGCTCGACCAGTTCTTCATGCACGACCCGCCCGCGCTGCTCGAGCGCCAGGTCGAGGCGGCCCGCCTCGACCACGCGAACCCGCGCGTCCTCGACGGACATGTCCGCGCCGCCGCGTTCGAAGCACCCATCGACGAGGCTGACGCTGCGATCCTCGGCCCCGAGGCGCTCGAGCGCGCCGCGCTCCTCCCCGAGCTCAAGGCGACACCCGCGGGCTACGTCTGGAACGGCCGTGACTACCCCGCCGCACGCGTGCCCCTCCGCTCGACCGACACGAACGCGTTCTCGATCGTCGACGTCCAGACCGGCACCCTGATCGGCCTCGCGGAGGAGTCCCGCGCCTACACCACCGTCCACGAGGGCGCAATCTACCTGCACCTGGGCGAGCGCTATCTCGTGCGCGAGCTCGACCTCGTCGCGCGCGTCGCCCTCGTCGAGGCGTTCTCCGGCGACTGGTACACCCAGGTCAAGAAGGAGACGGACACGACCATCGTCGAGCCGCTACGCACGGAGCGGCGCCTCGGTCTCGACCTGACCTTCGGTCGCGTCTCCGTCTCGGAGCAGGTCGTCGCCTACCAGCGCAAGCAGATCCAGAGCCAGGAGACGCTCGAGACCGTCCCTCTCGAGCTGCCCGCCACCAGCTTCGAGACCGAGGCGATCTGGTACCTCCCCTCGGACGAGCAGCTGGAGGACCTCCAGCAGATGCCGCTCCTCGTCTCGACGCTGCACGCGGCGGAGCACTCGATGATCGCTCTTCTGCCCCTGTGGGCCATGTGCGACCGCTGGGACATCGGCGGGCTCTCGACGAACTTCCACGCGCAGACGCTCCGCCCGACCGTCTTCATCTACGACGGCCACGCAGGCGGGGTCGGGATCGCCGAGCGCGGCTTCGAGTGCTTCGAGGGCTGGGTCGCCGACACGCTGACGATGCTGGAGCGCTGCCCGTGCGAGCACGGCTGCCCCTCCTGCGTCCAGTCGCCCAAGTGCGGCAACCTGAACGAGCTGCTCGACAAGGCCGGCGCGATCACGCTGTTGACGCGGATGTCGAAAACGGACGGGTCGGTTCGTCATATGGACGAATCCGAGCGAAAGGAGCACCGATGAAGTACGCCCTCCTCCTCTACGACGTGCCCTCGGCGTGGGAAGACGTCGACGAAGCGCAGATGCAGGAGCTCTACGAGGCCTACGTCGCGGTGAATCGCGACACGAACGCCTTCGGTGGCGCCGAGCTCCACCCGGCCGACACGGCGAAGACCGTGCGGCTGCGCGAGGGCGAGCTCCTCGTCACCGACGGCCCCTTTGCCGAGACGAAAGAGCTGCTCAGCGGCCTGTACCTCGTCGAGGCGGACAGCGAGGAACAAGCGCTCGAGTGGGCCTCCCGCATCCCGACGGTCTCCCGCATGGGCGGCGCAGTCGAGGTGCGCCAGATCATGGAGCGCTAGCTGTCGATTGCCGCCACGCCCGTTCGTCTTACGAGCGAACCCGACCGCAAGGAGGAACACGATGAAGTACATGCTGTTGCTGCACAACGACGAGACCTGGTGGCAGACCGCCTCGGAGCAGGAGATCCAGCAGGGGATGCAGGGCTACTTCGAGTACGGCCGCGCGCTCGAGCAGGCCGGGGCCTACATCGACGGGGCGCCGCTCCAGGCCTCCCACGCGACGACGACGATCTCGACCCGGGACGGGGAGACGATCACGACGGACGGCCCGTTCGCCGAGACGAAGGAGCAGCTCGGCGGCTACTACCTCATCGAGTGCGAGACGCTCGACGAGGCGCTCGACTGGGCGAGGCGCAACCCGTCGGCGCAGACCGGGCACGTCGAGGTGCGCCCGTTGATGGAGATGCCCGCCGCGGTCGGAGAGGGCGCCGCATAGTCGAGGCCGCCTTCCGCGAGCACTGGGGCCGCTCGGTCGCCATCCTCGCCCGCGTCCTCGGCGACATCGACCGCGCCGAGGACGCGGTGCAGGAGGCGTTCGCGATCGCCGCCGCGCGCTGGCCGCGCGACGGTGAGCCGCGGAACCCCGGCGCCTGGATCATCGCGACGGCACGCAACGTCGCGATCGACCGCCTGCGCCGCGACAAGACCCTCGCGCGCAAGCAGGAGCTGCTCGCGCGCCTTCAGGAGGTGGAGACCACGGACACGACCGACGACGACACCATCCCGGACGAGCGCCTCGCGCTGCTCTTCGCCTGCTGCCATCCCGCACTGGCCGCGGATGCGCGCGTCCCGCTGATGCTGAGCGCCGTCGGAGGCCTGCGGACGCCGGAGATCGCGCGCGCCTTCCTCGTCCCCGAGTCGACGCTCGCGCAGCGGCTTGTCCGCGCGAAGCGCAAGGTGCGGGACGCGGGGATCCCGATCCGGGTGCCTCCGGCGCATCTCCTGCCGGCCCGGCTCGCGTCCGTGCTCGCGGCGATCTACCTCGTCTTCAACGAGGGCTACGCCGCGACCCAGGGTGACGCGCTCGTGCGCGCCGACCTGTGCGCGGAGGCGATCCGGCTCGCGAAGCTCCTCGCAGTGCTGATGCCGGACGAGGCCGAGGCGCTCGGGCTGGTCGCGCTGCTGCTCCTGCAGGACTCGCGCCGCGCGACGCGCGTCGATGCAGCGGGCGACATCGTGCTGCTCGAGGATCAGCCGCGGGGAAGCTGGGACCGGGACGAGATCGCCGAGGGCCTGCGCGTCCTCGACGGGGCGCTCACGCGCCGGCAGCCGGGTGTCTACCAACTGCAGGCCGCGATCGCCGCGCTCCACGCGCAAGCCGCCTCGGCCGCCGACACCGACTGGGCCGAGATCGTCGCGCTCTACGACGAGCTCGCACGGCGCACAGCGTCTCCGGTCGTGGAGCTGAACCGCGCGGTCGCGGTCGCGATGCGCGACGACCCGGCCGCGGGCCTGGAGCTCGTCGAGCGCATCGAGGGCCTGGAGGCCTACCACCTGTGGCACGCCGCGCGGGCCGACCTCCTGCGCCGCCTCGACCGCCGCGAGGAGGCGCGCGCCGCCTACGCGCGCGCCCTCGACCTCGCAGGGAGCGAGCCGGAGCGCAGGTTCCTCGCGCGTCGACTGGGGGCGCTAGACGGTTGACCGCTAGAGAGCGTCGAGTCGGGATCTGGCGGTCAACCGTGACGACGTAGAGATCAGCCCTTCCAGAACTGGCGCACCTCGACCGTGCCGAAGCGGGCGACGGGATGCTGCGCCGCGATCTCGACCGCGGTCTCCATGTCCTCGCACTCGATCACGTCGAAGCCGGCGATGAACTCCTTCGTCTCGGCGAACGGGCCGTCCGTCGTGACGATGGCGCCGCCGCGCACCCGGACGGAGCGCCCGTTGCTCGGTGGCTCCAGCTGGTCTCCGAGCAGTCGCGTGCCACCACGACGCTCGATCTCGTCGAACCAGGCCTGGATGTCGCCGGCGTCCTCGTCCGAATCGATGCTCGGGTCGACGCAGATCAGCAGCAGGTACCTCATCGTTCCTCCTTCGTCGTTGTCGTTCCCTAGACGTGTCGCGCGCGGGCGATTCGACATGACTTTCGGTGGCGCGGCGCCGCGATGGTAGAACGGAGCCGTGGCAGAGCGGCAGGCACGCGGCGGCACCCTCGTCCTCGGCGGCGGCTTCGCCGGAGCGTACGTCGCACGCCTGCTCGGCGAGCACGGGGCCACGATCGTCAGCCCCGACAACTTCATGCTCTTCACGCCGCTGCTCCCCGAGGCTGCGTCCGGCACGATCGAGCCGCGCCACGCCGTGGTGCCGCTGCGGATCATGTGCCCGCACGCAGACCTCCTGCTGGGCCGCGCGACGGCCCTCGACGCTGCGACCCGCACGGTCACAGTCGCGACGAAGGAAGGCGACCTCGGCGTCGGCTACGACCAGCTCGTCGTCGCGCTCGGCGCCGTCGCGCGCACGCTGCCCATCCCGGGCCTCGCGCAGCACGGGCTCGGCTTCAAGGATCTGCCGGACGCGATCCATCTGCGCAACCACGTCCTGCGCCAGCTCGAGGACGCTGCCATGGCGACCGACCCGGCTGTGCGCGCGCGGCACCTCACCTTCGTCTTCGTCGGCGCGGGCTACGCGGGCGTCGAGGCACTCGCCGAGCTGGCCGATCTGGTCGACGACGCGCTCCGCAACTACGGCGTCCTCGGCGAGACGAAGCCGCGCTGGGTGCTGGTCGACGCGGCGCCGAAGATCCTCCCCCAGCTGCCGCAGCGCCTCGGCGAGTACGCGACGAAAGAGCTCACCGGCCGCGGGATCGACCTGCGCGTCTCGACCCGCCTCGAGCGCGTCACCGCAACCGAGGTCGTGCTCTCCGACGGGGAGACGATCCCGACCGAGACCCTCGTCTGGACGGCGGGCGTCAAGCCGAACCCGCTGCTCGCCGGGCTCGGGCTCCCGCTCGACGAGACAGGCCGCGTCACCGTCGACCCGTTCCTGCGCGTCGAGGGCCAGGAGCGGATCTGGGCGCTCGGCGACTGCGCCCGCGTCCCCAACCTCGCCAGTCCCGACCGCCCCGACCCGCCGACGTCGCAGCACGCCCTGCGGCAGGCGCGCCGCCTCGCGAAGAACCTCACGGGCGACCTGAAGCCCTACCGCTACCGGATGCTCGGCCAGGCGGCGACCCTCGGCCGCAACAAGGGCGTGCTCGAAGGCCCGGGGGGCGTGCGCTTCCGCGGCTTCGCCGGCTGGTTCCTCACGCGGACGTACCACCTCTACCAGCTGCCGCTCCTCTCCCGGAAGCTGCGGGTGATCGCCGACTGGACGGTCGGCCTCGCGTTCCGCCGCGACATCGCCGAGCTGGGGCGCCTCGGTCACCCCGAGGGCCTCGATGTCTGAGGAGCTGCAGCGCATCGTGGCCTGTCACCGCGACCTGCAGGAGCGGCTCTGCGACCGCTTCCTCCCCTCGCACGTCGCCTCGGGGCTCTTCAACTCCACGCTGCCGCGGATGTGGGATCGCAACTACGTGCGCCTCGAGGATGCGACAGCCGGGATCGGCGAGCTGATCGCCTTCGCCGAGCGGGCTCACGCCTCGGCCGGCGTCGCGCACCGCCGTATCTGGGTCGACGACCCCGGCGCCGGCGAGCGCCTCGTCCCCGCATTCGCCGCCGGGGGCTGGGCGATCCAGAAGCTGCTCGTGATGGTGCATCGCGGCGAGCCCCAGGTGGACGCCGATCTCCTCGCGGTCGCCGAGCTGCAGGAGCCGGCGCTGCGCCCGCTGCGCGAGGAGATCTCGCACGAGTACGGCCAGGACGAGGAGACCCGCCTCCAGCTGCTCGCGGCACAGCGCATGACCGCCGAGGAGATCGACGTGCGCTACTTCGGCGTCCGGCGCGGCACCCAGGTCGTGAGTTGCTGCGAGCTGTACAGCCGCGGCGCCGTCGCACAGATCGAGGACGTCGTGACCGCGCCGGCGTTCCGCAACCAGGGGCTCGGCCGCGCGGTCGTGCTGCGCGCGCTCGACGCAGCCCACTCGAGCGG
>JAWVDX010000181.1:0-4947 GCA_033857015.1 Gaiellaceae bacterium | reverse complement strand
GATGACCCGTCTCACGCGGTAGATGTCCCGGGCGTCCCGGACTCCGAGCTGCACGACGCGCGCGCCGTGGTGGGGCACGTGCTGCACCAGTCCTTCGGAGGCGAGCACGAGCAGGATCTCTCGAAGGGTGTTTCGAGACACCCCCAGCTCCTCGGCGAGCGCCACCTCGCGCAGGGGGCGGCCCGGCCTGACTTCGCCGGCGAGGATCCGCCGCCGGAGCGCCGACACGCCCCGGCTGACGTTCGACTCGGGCTGCGCCGCGCTGATCATCCCGGTGAGGCCTGCTTCCGTGCGGGCGGTCGTCCCGCGGTCAGGCCGCCATCGAGGACGTATGCCTGCCCGGTCGCAAACGACGCCTCGTCAGAGCTCAGCCACACCGCGAGGGAGGCCACCTCCGCGGGCGTCGAGATCCGGCCGAGCGGGTGGAGAGCGGCGGCGCCGGCCCGCGCTGCGGCCGGGTCGGGCTGCGCGTCATAGAACTGCTCGAGCATGTCGGTCTCCACGTAGCTCGGGCAGATGCACATGCAGCGAATCCCCTCACCTCCGTGGTCGATCGCGATCGCGCGTGTCAGCGCGATCACCCCGCCCTTCGCGGCGCAGTACGCGGCCAGCGCCGGCTCGGCCCACAGGCCGTCCACCGAGGCGACGTTGATGATCACTCCCTGCGTCCGAGCCAGGTGGGGGATGGCGTACTTCGCGCACAGGAAGACGCTCCGGAGGTTCACCGCCATCACGTGATCCCACTCCTCCGGGGTCGTGTCGACCACCGTCGCCTCGTGCTCGACCGCGGCGTTGTTCACCACGACGTCGAGGCGTCCGTGGCGCTCTACGACCTCCTTCACCAGTCGCTCCACGTCCGCAGGGCGCGAAACGTCCGCGCGAACGAACTCGATGTCCGGCTCGCCGTCGGCGGGCGTGCGGCTCACGCCGATCACCCGAACCCCGTCCTGAGCGAAGCGCTTGGCGATCGCGGCGCCGATGCCACGGCTGGCGCCGGTGACCAGTGCCACCTTCATGCCGCGTGGACCGCCCGCGCCTGTGGGCCACCCGCCTTCTCGGCCCAATCGACGACGGCCATGGTCCCTTCCAGAATGGCCTCTTCGAGAGAGCGCGGGCTCTGGCAATCGCCGGCGCCTCGCACCTCCAGGCCGAGCTCGCGCAGGCCGGCGGATGGGCTCGCCGCGGGTACCCGTCCCTGAGCGAGCACGAGCTGATCGCCGACGATCAACTCGCGCACGTCGTCGGCGAAGAGGTTCGCGAACACTCCACCCTCCGGAGCGATCTCCACGAGCCGCAGGTGATGCCGGATGTGGACGCCGGCCCTGTACAACCGGGCGAGATAGAGCGCTCGGCGATACGAATGGAGGCTCTCGCCGACGGTCGTGGCCGCGACCGTGAGCGTGACCTCGCAACCGGCGCCCGCGAGCAGCTCCGCGCAGTCGAGTCCCGTCGGGTCGCCGCCCCAGTCGGCGATGATCACCCGTCCACGCAGACGCGCGCCGCGCAGCACGTCCCAGGCATGGAGGGGCTCGATGCCCTCGCCGGGCATCGGCGCGCGATACGGCTCCGCCCCCGTCGCCACGACGACGAGGCCGGGGGCCAGGGCTTCTAGCTCGCGGGCGTCGGGTTCGGTACCGAACCGGAGCTCGACCCGCGGAGAGCGAAGCGTCTCCTCGTAATTGCGCAAGAACGTCTCGGCGATCTCCGCCTGGCCGGGCGCGTCGCGCATGAGGCGGACCTGGCCGCCGATCTCGTTCTCGCGTTCGAACAGCACCACCTCGTGGCCGCGCAGGGCGGCCTCGCGCATGGCCGCCAGCCCCGCGGGGCCTGCGCCGACCACGACGACCCGCGTCCGTTCGGCAGCCGGCCGCGGCCGGCCGAGCTGACGCTCGCGACCCGTCCGAGGGTTCTGCGCACACGCGATCGGCGTGCCGGCGTGGTAATGGGCGATGCAGACATTGCAACCGATACAGCGCAGCACCTCGTGCTCGTGGCCCCTTCGCAGCTTGAGGGGAATGTCCGGATCGGCGATGAGCGCGCGCGTCATCCCGACCGCGTCGCCGCGCCCCGACGCGATGAGGTCATCTGCCTCGGCCGGCTCGACGATCCTGGAGGTCACGATGCGCGGCAACGCGGGCCGATAGCCGTCCGCGTAATCCACGATCGCGTTGTGGGGCATCGGTGGCGGAGGCACAATTCCCACCGCGCCAGAGAGTGTCGATGCATCGCCGAGGGCGAAGCTGACGTAATCGGCGCGTCCGGTGAGCTGCTCGACGATCGCCCCGGCCACGGCCGCGTCGGCCGACACGCGCACACCCACCGCGAGCTCCGGCGCCCCGTCGCGGACCGAGCCGAGGATCGCCTGGAGCAGGTGATGGCCGTCCGCCCATTCGTCGGTGCGGCGATTCGTCTCGGGGGAGAAGAACTCGGCGATCAGGTAGTTATGCGCGGCCGAGATCTCGACGCCGTCGAGCCCGGCCGCCGCGGCGATCGCGGCAGCCTCTCCATAGCCAGCGATGATCTCTTCGATCTCGTGCGCCTCGAGCGCGCGCGGCTCCACGTGGAAGCGCGGCGTGGGCACCGCGGAAGGGGCGACGGCCGGTTGCCGCGGGGGCGACATGATCTGCTCACGTCCGCCGTGGAAGAGCTGCACGAACAGGCGCGTCCCGTGCGCATGGACGGCATCGGCCACCCGAGCGAGGGCAGGGACCGCGACTTCGCCGAAGAGGCCGAGCGTCTTGTCCGTGAGTCGTCCGGACGGTTGGACAGCGGCCGCCTCGAGTACGATCAGGCCCACGCCTCCCGCCGCCCGCGCCTCGTGGTATGCCACGAAGTCGTCCGTCGGAAGGTGGTTTCGGATCAGCGTCGTCTGGTGCGCGGTTGAGACGATCCGGTTCGCGATCTCGGTCGGCCCAAGCCTGAGCGGGGAGAGCAGGTTCCTCACTCCGCGAGCGACTCGCGCACGAGATTCTGGAAGTGGCTGATCGCGTGCTCGTGACGAAGCATGAGCCGACCGTGCTCGAACGTGCCGGTGCGCATGCCCCGCTGGACCGACTCACACAGCGTGACGTCCTCGACCATCACCTGGTGGATGAGCGCGGACGTCTCGCTCGCGAAGTCGTCGGCAGCGGAGTCGTCGTAGAAGTACTCGTAGACGGCGAGCGTGTTCTCCTCGTCGATCGGGACGATCTGGTTCGTCGACGCGTTGCCGGGCCCGGGGTAGATGTTCAGCATGAAGGTCGGCCACAGATAGTTGTAACGGCCCTCCTTCACCTGGAGGTCGGCCACGCTCTCATCGTGCTTCGGCGGGCCGTGCTGCGTGGAGACGTAGCGGTACTCGTCGATCTCATAGCTGTTCAGGTCGATCGCGTCCGCGAAGCTCGGATGCGCGACTTGGCAGTGGTAGCACTCGAGGAAGTTCTCGACGACGACCTTCCAGTTCGCCTTGAGCCGGTACTCGCGTCGCTCGTGGCAGCGAAGCGCGTCCAGATCCACACCGGTCCGCTCCACGATCGCCGGCAGCTCGCCCATCACCTCGCCGAGCGGCGGGGCTGCTTCGTCCGGGTTCGCGAAGATGAACGGCCCGTACGTCTCGAGCCGCAGCGGGCGAAGCGCGAAATCCTCCTTGCGGAAGTCGGATTCCTGACCGGATCTCGGGGCGCTGACGAGGTGGCCGTCGAGCGCGTAGCTCCACGCGTGGTAATGGCACTGGAGCGTCTTGCGGTTCCCCTCCGGCGCGAGAACCACCTCGGCGCCGCGGTGGCAGCAGACGTTGCGGAGCGCGTGGAGGCGCCCCTCCTCGTCGCGTGTGACGACGATCGGCAACTCTCCGAGCTGGGTGGTGAAGAAGTCGCCCGGCGAGGCGACCCGGCCCATGTGGCCGACGTACTGCCATGTGCGCGAGAAGATGCGCTCCCGCTCCAGCGCAAACTTGCCCGGATCTACGTACCACGCGTACGGGAGCGTCGACGCATCGCGGGGATCGTGGGCCGGCTGCCCGGCGGGCGGCGCGACTGGACTGGGATTTTCGGCCATGCTCGCTCCTCGCTCTCGAGCGCCGGATGCGCCCCGGGCGGACGCTACCACCCGTCCAACAGTTGTTCAACAATCTTGGCACTCGCCCTGCGGGGCGCCCGTGCTCCGTCCTGGCGGCGACCAGCGGATCGTTGAAGGTCCTGCAAAAACGTGAGCCGATAGTCGGCCCGCGGCCCGCGCTCGTCTACTTCGTTCCCGCGGCGACGATGAGCTCACACGGCCCGGCGAAGCCATCGGGGCCTTCGAAGCGCTGGAGTTCGGTCTCGATCTCGTCCCAGGCTGCGGCTCGGCCGTCCTCGTCGAGGCCGGCGAGCATCTGGTGTAGGGCACCGAACGACTCCTGCTCGAAGCGCACGCACTCGGCGGCCGTTGCCAGCCGAAGCGGCGCTGCCACGCGACGCACTTCGATGCTGCCGAACCCAGCCGCGCGATAGGCCTCCTCGATCGCGCCCTCGGCGCCAAGGCTGAACGGTCCCGGCTGCCCCGGTGCGGGCGCCGGCAGGCCGGCGCGTCGGCGGATCACCGAGACCGGGATCGAGAAGAACTCGTTGCGGTCGGCAGTCGTATAGTTGAGCGTCGCAATCCGCCCGCCGGGGCGGAGCGCCCGGTGGAGGCCCTCCAGGGCGCGGCCGCGGTCGGGCAGGTAGATCAGCCCGAGACGGGAGATGACGGCGTCGTACACGCCCGCCTCGACGTCCAGCGCCTCGCCGTCCATCTCGCGAGTGACGACGTTGGTGAGCCCCGCCTCGCGTGCGACGCGGGCTGCGTACTCGAGGATCGCCGGCGCGATGTCAGTGGCCAGAACGGCTCCGTACGGACCGACGCGCTCGGCGGCTCGCAAGGTCTGGCCGCCGGCGCCCGCCGCGACGTCGAGGACGCGTGCTCCGGGCCCGACTGCGGCGAGATCCAGCA
>JAWVDX010000180.1:0-3687 GCA_033857015.1 Gaiellaceae bacterium | reverse complement strand
GTGCTCGAGGTCCTCCACGGCGCGCCGGGCTTCGTCGTCGCACTGGCGCTCGCGGTCGCCGTCTTCGGCGTGCTCGGGACGATCGTCGGGGTGCTTCCGCGCGAGGACGCCGAGTGGCTCGCCGAGGCGTCCGCGACGGGGCGCGGCCGCTTCATCGGACGGCTGTCCCTCCGGTTTGCGGGTCCCTCGCGCGGCGGCTCCGAGCGTTGAGCGTGCTCGACACCATCGGCATCCTCTCCCCTGAGGCGACGCGCCTCCCCGTCCTCGCCCTCGGGAGCTCGGCGGCTGCGCGCGATCTGAGCGCAGCCGAGAGCGGCGGGCCATACGGCATCGTGCTCGTCGCGCCGAGCGCGGACGAGGCCCGCGACCGGTCGTGGCTCGCCGGCGCGGCAGCGCGGGTCGAGCGCGAGCTCGATGTGAGCGGCCTCGCCTACGTCGTGGGCCCGCGGCGGGCTCGCCGCGCTGTCCGGGCGCACCTCGAAGCTGCGCAACTAGTGACCGGCCCGACACTGCTCCACATTCCAAGTGTCGAGATCAGCGCGAACGTCGTCCCCCTGGAGAAGGCGCCCGCCCGGTACGCGCTCGACTCGCTGCTCGGGATGCGCCGCTGGAAGCGCCGCGCGGCGCTGCCGGCCGTTCGCGTGTCGCCCCACCTGCTCGCACCGGTCTCCCCGGCACAGGGCTTCGCGGCGCGACGAGCCGACGCGCCCGCACCGTTCGCCTGGCTCGGGGACGTGGCGCGCGCGACCACCGCGGTCGTCACTGCTCCGACCGGTGGCGCGGGCGAGTCCGTCGTGCTGCACGCGTTCGGGGACGGCGGCGATCCGGTCGCCGTCCTCAAGCTCGCGCTGTCGCCGGCAGCGACGAAGCGGCTACGCCAGGAGGCGGACGCGCTGACGCGGCTCGGCCCCACCGCCCGCGACGCGGGCGCCCGCGTCGCGCACGGCGACGAGCTGCGCGACCCGGTGGACCGCCCGGTGCTGCGGCAGAGCTTCGTCGCGGGACGGCCTGCCGCCCGGGCGATCGCGGAGGCCCCGCACCTGTTGCCCGCCGTGCTCGAACGCGTCGCCGACTGGCTGCTCGCGTGGCAGCGCGCGACTGCGGCAGCGCGACCACTTGCGCGCTCTGAGCTGCAGGCAATGCTCCTCGACCCGCTCGCGCTCGTGGCCCCACGCCTCGCCGATGCGCCTGCGTACTCGGACTGGCTCGAGGCCCTGTGCGGTGACGTCGAAGGGCTCCCACTCGCGCGCGTCGCCGTCCACCACGACCTGACGATGGCCAACGTCCTCCTCGGCGACGGCGTCCCGATCGGGGTCGTCGACTGGGAGATGGCCCGGGAGGACGGGCTGCCGCTCGTCGATCTCGTCTACGCGATCGCCGACGCCGCGGCGGCCAGAGAGCGCTATACGGCGCGCCCCGAGGCGTTCGACGAGATGTTCGGAGCGCAGCCGGCGACCCTCGCGACGAGGCTCGTTGGCCGGCAGACGGAGGATCTGAACCTCGAGCCGCGCCTCATCCGGGTGTGCTTCCACGCGTGCTGGCTGCATCACGCGGCGAACGAGGCGCGCGTGTCGCCGGGTGGCGGCCCCTTCCTCGCGATCCTCGAGCGGGTCGCCCGCGCCCCTTCGGCGGTCGCGCGATGAACACGCCGAGGCGCCTGCGCATCCTCGTCGTGCTGCCGTTCCCGCCGAACATCAAGGGCTCGCACGGCGGCACCAGGGCGACGGCGACCATGCTGGCCGGCATCGTGAACCGCCACGACGTGGCCGTGCTGTACCTGCGCGGGCCGGACGATCGCCCCGGCGATCCGGAGCTCCTCGCCCGCTGCGCGCTCGCAGAGGAGGTGCCGCGACGGGCGGACGAGCCCCGCACCCGGCTCGAGCGCCTCCGGCGGCGCGCGCGCACCGTCGCCGCCGGTGTCGCTGGGCGCCCTGCCTGGGCCTCCCGCTGGTGGACGCCGCAGCTGAAGACCCGCCTCCGTCAGGTGGCGCAGGAGTGGCAGCCGGATGTCGTCCAATTCGACTTCCACGTAATGGCCGGCTACCTCGACGCGCTACGCGGGCTGAACGTTCAGACGGTGCTCGTGCAACACGACCCGGGTGCTGCGAGCGTCGAGGATCGGCTGCGCCTCCACCCCGCAGGCGGCGTCCGCGGAATCCTCCAGCAGCTCGACCTCTACGCGTGGAAGCGGTTCGAGCGCAACCTGCTCGGCGCAGTCGACGCCACGATCGTCTTCACGGCGGACGACCTCGCCGCGCTCCGTCGCCTGCGACCGGACGCAAGGCTCGTGCAGGTCCCGCTCGCGTTCCGCCTACGCGCACGCGAGCTCGACCCCGTCGGAAGCGACCCGCCCGCGTTGCTCTTCGTCGGCAGCTTCATCCATCCGCCGAACGTCGACGCCGCGATGCGTCTCGCAATAGGGATCTACCCGCGTGTGCGCGCCGAGCGGCCCGACGCGCGCCTCCTCCTCGTCGGCGACCAGCCGCCACCGAACCTCACCGCGCTGAGCCGCGACGGCGCGCGCGTCACGGGTTGGGTGCCGAACATCACGCCGTATCTCGAGGAGGCGGCGGTGGTCGTCCTCCCGGTGCGGCTCGGCGGTGGGATGCGAGTGAAGACGCTCGAGGCGCTCGGCGCCGGGAAGGCGCTCGTCGCGTCCAACCGGGCGATCGCCGGGCTCGACCTGCCTCCAGGGACGCACGTGCACGCCGAGACCGACGCCGAGTTCGCCGACGCGGTGCTCCGGCTCCTCGACGATCCCGCCGAGCGTGCCCGGCTCGGAGGCGCAGCGCGGGCATGGGCGCTGGAACACATCGACCCGGACGCGCCGGCACGCGCCTACGACGCGCTGTACCGCAGCCTCGTGGAACGCGAATGAGCGTCCCCAGGCTCTCCGTCGCGGTCGCCACCGCGGAACGTCTCGAGGAGCTTGGCCGCTGTCTCGACGGCCTGCTCGCGGGGGACGTCGCACCTGCGGAGATCGTCGTCGTCGACCAGGGCTCTGAGCTCTCGGCCGAGGAGACTGTCCGGCAACGGGATGCCGCATCGACTCCTCTCGTCCACGTCCAGCAGCGGGCGCGTGGCCTGTCACGCTCGCGAAACGCCGGAATCGAGCGCACCTCGGGCGGTGCGGTCGCGTTCACCGACGACGACTGCGTCCCGTCGGCGACATGGGTCGGGGCGATCGAGCGCGCGCTCGCGGACGGTGCCGACGCGGTGACCGGACCGGTGCTGCCGCTCGGCCCGGAGCAGCCGGGCCTCTTCGCCGTCTCGTCCCGGACGAGCATGGTGCGCCACGACTACCGCGGCGCCGTCGTCCCGTGGGCGGTCGGCACCGGCGCGAACCTCGCCGTCCGCCGCGACTGGATCGAGCGCGTCGGGCTGTACGACGAGCGGCTGGGGGTCGGCTCTCGGGGGCGCGCGGGCGAGGACATGGATTTCATCCACCGGCTGCTGCGCGCGGGCGCGACGATCCGCTACGAGCCCGACGCAGTCGTCTACCACGCGCGGCAGAGCGCAGGGCGGCGCCGGAAGACGCGCTCCGGCTATGGCCGTGGCGTCGGCGCGTGCTGCGGGATCTGGCTGCGGCGCCGGGATCTGACGGCACTCACCGTGCTCGGCCACTGGCTCGTGATGCGCGCCAACCTCCTCGCTCGTGCCCTCGTCCGGCGCCGCTGGCGCGTCGCC
>JAWVDX010000179.1:0-6574 GCA_033857015.1 Gaiellaceae bacterium | reverse complement strand
GTCCCGTCCGCGCACGAGCGTGAACGCGGCAACCGTCCCGAGCACGGCGATGAGCGCGCCCGACCAGAAGGCCCAGTGAGCGCCACCGGTGATCGCCACGGCCGGCGAAGCGTGCTCTGCGACGAGGTGATTCACACGGGTCGTCGAGGCGGTCACGACGATCGCCGTCCCAAGGGCGCCACCGATCTGCTGCGTCGTGTTGATGAGCCCGGACGCGAGCCCGGCGTCGCTCGACGAGATCCCCGCCAGCCCGACGATCGAGATCGGGACGAAGCCGAACGCCAGGCCGACTCCGGTCGCGACGAAGCCCGGGAAGAGATCCCAGAAGTAATGCCCGGTCACCGGTATCTGCGTGTACCAGAGCTGTCCCACAGCCACGAGTGCGAGACCCACCGACATGACGATCCGCGGGCCGATCTTCGTGACGAGCGCCTGCGAGACGCCCGCCGCGACGACCGCGGTGCCTGCCGTCGCGAGGAAGGCGATCCCCGCCTGGCGCGCCGAGTAGGCAAGGACGCTCTGCATGTAGAAGGTCAGCATGAAGAAGCTGCCGAAGAGGCAGCCGCCGAGGAGCAGGCCGACGATGTTCGCTCCGGCCACCGTCCGGATGCGGAAGAAGCCGAGCGGCGCGAGCGGGTGCTGGACGCGGCTCTCGATGACGATGAACGCCGCCATGAGGAGCGCGGAGAGCACGAGCAGCCCGATCGTCTGCGTCGAGGCCCACCCCACGCCGTGCGCAGGTGCGCGGCTGATCGCGTAGACGAGGGCGACGAGGCTGCCCGTGACCGTGAGCGCGCCGAGCGGGTCGTACTGCCTGTGGCCCGCGTCGGCGTGGCTCTCGTCCACGAGCCTCCGCGTGAGCAGGAGCACGGCGATCCCCACCGGGACGTTGATGTAGAAGATCGAGGCCCAGCCGAACGGCCCGACGAGAAGCCCGCCGGCGAGGACGCCCACTGCCGCGCCGCTGCCGCCGACCGCGCCCCAGATGCCGAGCGCCTTGTTCCGCTCCGCGCCTTCCGCGAATGTCGTCGAGACGATCGAGAGCGCTGCCGGCGTCACGATCGCGGCACCGAGGCCCTGGATCGTGCGCGCGGAGACGAGCATCGCCTGCGTCGTCGAGAGCGCGCACGCAAGCGACGCGAGCGTGAAGACGACGACCCCGACCGAGAACATCCGCCGCCGTCCGAGCAGATCTGCGGCCCGTCCGCCGAGGAGCAGGAAGCCCCCGTACGTCAGCGTGTAGGCGATCAGGACCCAGGCTGCCGAGTCGCTGTTCACCTTCATCGACTCCCCGATCTTCGGGAGCGCGACGTTCACGATCGCCACGTCGAGCACGACCATGAAGAAGGCGGTGCAGAGGAGCGCGAGCGCCTTCCAGCGGCGGGGATCGGGAGTGGCAGCGGCCATGCGGGGGACCTCCGGGGGTTCGAGGAGCGGGGGCGCCAGGGAGTGTACGCACTGAACTTGCGCCGTCAATTGTGTCCAGATGGAGATGAAGGCTGCGTAAAACCCAGGCCGCTGCCGATAACCCGGGGATGCGGTGACGGCAAGCGTCGCCGACTCCCCCGAGGAAAGAGGTCTCTCGAATGCTTCGATCACCCCGTCTGCGGCCGGCTGCGCGCGTTCTCATCGTCCTTGCGCTCATCCTCGCGCTCGGCGCCCTCCTGGCCGGTCAAGGCGCCGCGTCCACCAAGGACGCCGTGCCGCCCCCCTACGACCAGAGCGACTCGTTCTGGAGCTGGCCCGGCTCGGTGCTGCTCCACGTCAGCGTCTCGCCTGCGGAGGCCACGGCCGGCTACGTCGTCAGCGACCCGTACTACATCGACTGCCCGTGGGCCTGCACGCGTCCCTACGACGCGGGGAGCACCGTCGTCCTGACGGCCTACCCGACGAACGGCTTCACCTTCACGAGCTGGAGCGGCGATGCCTGTGCAGGCCAGGGCAACCCCTGCACCCTGACGATGACCGCGAACACGCTCGTGACCGCGAACTTCAGCGGCAGCTACGTGCCCAGGGAGGTTCCGAGCACTCCGGCAGGGCGCTACACCCTGACGGTGCATCCGACCGGAGATCCTTGGAGCTCGATCACGAGCGATATCGGCGGCATCAACTGCACCGACTTCGGCGTAATCGGTACATGTAGCGCGAGCTACCCGGCGGGGACGCACGTGTCTCTGTCGGCGAATCCGTTCATCATCTTCTCCATCTTCGGGGGTTGGAGCGGATCGGCCACCGGATCCGCGAATCCGCTCGACGTGACGATGAACGGGAACAAGTACATCACGGCCTCGTTCTTCTTCGGCTGCATCTGCTAGCACGATCTGTGGGGAGGGTGCGCCTGCACCCTCCCCACACCACTTCTACGGGCGCGTGAAGCGGTACATCGTGCCGATCGCGTCGAAGCCCAGCTTGCCGTAGAGGTTCTTCGGCCAGTCGTCGTGCACCGCACGCAAGAACGTCAGCTCGTGGCCGAGCACCTCCGACTTGGCGAGCGCATGCGAGACGGTGGCGCGCGCGAGACCGCCGCCGCGGTGCTCCGGCAGCGTCGCGACGCCCCGGATCTGCGCCGTCCCGGTCCCGTCGGCGTACAGCTCGCAGTAGGAGGCGACCTCGCCCTCGACGAGCGCGGCGAAGGCCCACACGTCGCCGAGCCCGGCCAGCCGCTGGGCGGCTCGCAGCTCCTGCGCGACGAGTTGGTCGGCGGCGCCGCGGCTGCGGTGAAACCGCTCGCGCGCGGGCTGGAGCTCCTCCTCCTCGACCTCGCGCACGAACGTCGTGTCGACGTCGCGGTCGACGGGACGGTGCTGGGCCATGAGGACGACCCGCTCGGTGATCCAGCCCGGGAGCGTCTCGAAGCCGAGCGCAATCCTCGTGCCGATCTCCTCGTCGTAGGCGACGACGCGGCGTTGCGGCAGCGCGGCGCAGAGCCGGTCGGCCTCGCGGGCGACCCGCTCGGCCTCGGTGCGGAGCTCCGCGAGGGCGAGGCGCTCGGCCAGCTCCTCGAGCCGCAGCAGGTTCAGGTTCGCGATGCGCGGCAGCGCGTCGGTCAGCGTCGCGACGCCACCGGTGAACGGCTCCTGGCGGTCGCAGGCGCGGTCGTCGAGCCTCCGCATGAAGGCGATCGCACGTTGCCGTTCGTTTTCCGTCATAGGCTCGTCACGGGCGCCTGGCAGGCGAAGCGCTCGCAGACGTAGAGCGCCGGCCGGCCGTCGACGAGGTCCTTTCCGGCCAGGAGCGGCACATCCTGCGCAGCGGTGTCCGCGAGGCCCGCTGTGAAGGCGACGACGGCATTCGGCTCGAAGGGGGCGAGCGCCGCGCGCGCGAGGGCGGAGTCGCGCGGGCCGGCCAGGGCGAGCTCGCGCGGCGAGGCGACGTGCAGGTCGAGGACGCACAGCGCGTGCGCGAAGCCGTGCGGCGCGTAGGCGAGCGACGGGCCGAGCAGCTGCAGCGCAGCGACGCCGTGCCGCTCGAGCTCCTCGTCGCCGTAGATCCGCCCCACGCGCAGCAGCACCTCGGCGAGCATCGAGTTGCCCGACGGGGAGGGATGGTCGTCCAGCTCCTTCGTGCGCGCGACGAGCTGCTCGCCGTCGACGGGCGCGAGGAAGAAGCCGCCGCGCTCCTCGTCGCCGAAGAGCTCGAGCGCGAGGCGCGCGAGGCGGCGCGCCTCTGCGAGCCAGCGCAGCTCGCCGGTCGCGACGTGCAGCTCGAGGAACCCTCGCGCGACGTTGGCGTAGTCGTCGAGGAAGCCGGTGCTGCGCAGCTCCCCCGCGCGCCAGGTGCGGTGCAGCCGCCCGTCGGCGGCGGAGAGCGGGCCGAGCAGGAACTCCGCGATCTCCCGCGCCGCCGCGACCCAGTCGGCGCGCTCGAGCCGCCACCCCGCCTCGGCGAGCGCCTGCAGGGCCAGGCCGTTCCAGGAGGCGATCGCCTTGTCGTCGCGGCCCGGCTGGACACGGGTCTCGCGCACGGCGAGCAGGCGCAACCGCTCCTCCTCGGAGAGCTCGCCGCGCAGGACGAAGCGCCCCTCCTCGAAGGGCTGCAGCAGCTCGGGGCGCGTGACGCC
Source organism: Gaiellaceae bacterium (assembly GCA_033857015.1). Classification (GTDB taxonomy): domain Bacteria; phylum Actinomycetota; class Thermoleophilia; order Gaiellales; family Gaiellaceae; genus JAWVDX01. Next base: position 2,514 of record JAWVDX010000179.1, on the reverse strand, counting down.
GGCGGCTCGGAGCTCCTCGTCGGTCCACGTGAAGGTGAGCCCCTCGACGCCGTCGGTGTCGGCGTCCTGGGCCGAGGCCAGCCCGCCGCCCTCGAGCCGGAGCTCCCGCAGCACGTAGTCGAGCGTCAGCTCTGTGATGCGCCGGTAGCGCTCCTCGCCGGTGACGACATGGCCGTGCAGGTAGGCGAGCGCGAGCAGCGCGTTGTCGTAGAGCATCTTCTCGAAGTGCGGCACGAGCCACGAGGCGTCGACCGAGTAGCGGTGGAAGCCGCCGCCGACGAGATCCCACATCCCGCCCTGGGCCATCGCGTCGAGCGTGTGTTCGACGCGAGGGAGGGCGCGCGGGTCGCCGTGGAGGTGCATCCGCAGCAGGAACTCAAGCGCCGAGGCGGGCGGGAACTTGGGAGCCGTGCCGAAGCCGCCGTTGCGGGTGTCGAAGCTCTGCACGAGGTTGCCGGTCGCCTGATCGAGCAGCTCCGCCGCGAGCGCGTCGCCCGAGGGCTCGCGCTGAGCGCTCTCGACGATGAGCCCCGTCAGCTCCTTTGCCGAGCGGGCCACGTCCTCGCGCTGGTCGCGGTACGCCTCGGCGACGCCGCGCAGCACCTGCTGGAAGCTCGGCAGCCCGTGGCGCTCCTCCGGCGGGAAGTACGTCCCGCCGAAGAACGGCTCGGCGTCGGGCGTGAGGAACGCCGTCAGCGGCCAGCCGCCGTGGCCGGAGAGCGCGACGACCGCCTCCATGTAGAGCGCGTCGACGTCGGGGCGCTCCTCGCGATCGACCTTCACGCTGACGAAGAGCTCGTTCATAAGCGCAGCGGTCTCCTCGTCCTCGAACGACTCGTGCGCCATGACGTGGCACCAGTGGCAGGCGGAGTAGCCGACGGAAAGGAGGATCGGCTTGTCCTCGGCCCGGGCGCGGGCGAAGGCGTCCTCGCCCCAGGGCAGCCAGGCGACGGGGTTGTCCGCGTGCTGGAGGAGGTACGGGCTCGTCTCCTGGGCGAGGCGGTTGCTCACCCGAGAACCGTATGCACTCCGCGCAGCCCGGTGCGAAGGAGGTGCCGGGCGCGCGCGGAGTCGAGCCCGCAGTCGAGCGGGCGGACGAGGCCGAGCTCGGTCGTCGTGGTCGCGCGCAGGCGAGCTGGATCGCGCCCGTGGCGGGCCACGACGAGCGCAGCGAAGGCGTGGCGGCTCACGGTGTCCGCACCGGCCACGTGCAGCGGGCCGGCGAGGTCGGTCGCGACGAGCTCGAGCAGCGCCGCAGCGAGGTCGCCGACCTGGATGGGGCTGCGGAGCTCGTCGGTGAAGAAGGCGGTATCGCTGAGGCCGTCGGCGGCCGCGAGCGCGAGCTCCTCGTGCTTCGAGAGGGTCGCGCCGCCGTAGATCAGCGAGGTGCGGACGAGGAGCGCCGCAGGATCGGCTGCACGCACCTGTTCCTCGGCGGCCGCCTTTGTACGTCCGTAGGCGGTCACCGGGTGAGGGGTGTCCATTTCGGTGTACGCCGTTCGGCTAGTGCCGTCGAAGATGACGTCCGTCGAGAGATGGATCAGCCGCGCGCCGTTGGCGGCAGCGGCCCGGGCCACGTTCCCCGACCCGTCGACGTTGATCGCCCAGGCGTCCGGATCATCCTGGCGGTACGCCGTATGGATGATCGCCTCCGGGGACATGTCCCGAATGGCCTTCTCGACGGCGTCCGGGTCACGGATGTCGAACTGGAGCGCCGCGGACTGCGAGAAGCCCGCGGCGACCGCCTCCGGTGCGAGCGCGACGAGCTCCCGCCCGAGGTAGCCGGTTCCGCCGGTGACGAGGATGAGCATCCGCCAACGCTACCGGCGGGTACGAGCCCGGCCGCGCCCCTCCGCGCGGCCGGGCTCGCTTTCCGTGCCGCGGCTAGCGCGGCCGGCTTGTGGTCACCTGGACGAGGCGGCGCGCCGAGACGCCGGCGAGCACGTTGTCGCCCGGCTTGCGGGCGCGCACGAAGATGACGAGCGAGCCGCCCCGCACGAGCGGGAACTTCGCCGTTGGCTGCACGGTCATCGTCACCCAGCCGTCCTGCGCGGTCGGCTGCTCGGGGACGTTCAGGATCCGCCCGTACGGGATCCCGACGATGTAGACGAGCGCGTCGCGGACGACGTAGCCCTTCGTGTTCACGACGTGGAACCGTGCCTGGAACGGCGCCCGGCTCGAGATCACCCTCGGGTTGAAGGAGACCTTGTCGATGATCAGCTGATCCGGCAGCGAGATGGTCGTCACCGGGACCGAGATCGACCCGTCCGGAAGCTTGATCCCGCCCGGCGGGAGCGACGGCGGCGGCGGCGCACCGGCGGCGATGAGCGGCGTCGCGTTGGACGTCGAGCCGGCCGCCCCCTTGCTGTTCGCGGCGTGGACGTGGACGCGCATCTTGTGCCCCACATCCGCGCTCGTCAGCAGGTAGGTCGTCTTCGTCGCGCCGGTCAGGTTGACGCAGTTGTTCCCGTTCTGGTCGCAACGCTGCCACTGCAGGGTCAGCGTCACCGGCTG
>JAWVDX010000178.1:0-3432 GCA_033857015.1 Gaiellaceae bacterium | reverse complement strand
AGCGAGGTCTTCGGCACGCACGCCTACAACGTCCAGGAGGGATCCGTCACGACGACCGGCTCCGTCGGGGAGGCGCGCTGGACCTACGCCGTCTCGAAGCTGGCGGGCGAGCACATGGCCCACGCCTACCACGACGAGTACGCCCTGCCGGCAGTCACCGTCCGCCCGTTCAACGTCTACGGGCCGGGACAGGTCGGCGGCGGCGCGATCCGCAAGTTCACGGAGGACGCCCTCGCCGGGCGCGACCTCGAGATTCATGGCGACGGCTCCCAGATCCGCGCCTGGTGCTACGTCGACGACATGGTCGAGTGCCTGCTGCTCTGCCTCGAGCGGCCGGAGGCGACGGGCCAGTCCTTCAACGTCGGCAACGCGCGGTCGGCGGTCACGATCTTCGACCTGGCGCAGCGGATCAAGCGCATCTCCGGCTGCCCCGGCGAGATCGTCTTCGTGCCGCGCAACTACGTGGACGTGGAGCTGCGCATCCCGAACGTGGAGAAGGCGCGGGAGCTGCTCGGCTTCGGCGCCGCGGTCGACCTCGACGACGGGCTCGAGCGCACGATCGCCTGGCACCGCGAGCAGCTCGCCGCCGCGACCGCGTGAAGATCCGCCTCGCCAAGCCTGACGTCGGCGCGCCCGAGCTGGCGGCGCTCGTCGAGGTGTTCAGCTCGGGACAGCTCACGATGGGCCCGAAGGTCGCCGAGTTCGAGCGGCTGCTCGCAGGCGCGACCGGCTGCGCCGAGGCCGTCGCGGTCTCCTCCGGGACGGCGGCGCTCCACCTCGGGGTGCTCGCGCTCGGGATCGGGCCCGGCGACGAGGTGCTCGTCCCGGCCTACACGTTCCCTGCGACGGCCAACGTCGTCGTCTTCGCCGGCGCGACGCCGGTGCTCGTCGACGTCGACCCGGTGACGATGAACATCGATCCGGAGCTGGCGCGCGCAGCCGTGACGCCGCGCACGAAGGCGATCCTCGCGGTGCACCTCTTCGGCCGACCCGCCCGCGTGGAGGAGCTGCCGGAGCTGCCGCTGCTCGAGGACGCGGCGGGCGCGCTCGGCGCCCGGCGGGGCGGTCGCCCCTGCGGGAGCCTCGGCGAGCTCGCCTGCTTCTCGTTCCACCCGCGCAAGATCGTCACGACCGGAGAGGGCGGCGCGGTCTCCACGGACAACCCGCAGATCGCCGACTCGGTACGGCAGCTCCGCCACCACGGCTGGCAGCCGCCGGGCTACGCGGACATGCCCGTCGCGGGGCTCAACTACCGGATCGCGGACATCAACTGCGCGATCGGCATCCCCCAGCTGGAGCGCCTCGAGGAGCTGCTCGCCACGCGCGAGCGCCTCGCTCGCGGGTACGCGGACCGCCTCGCCGACCTGCCGGTCGTGCTCCCGCAGGTCGACGACGGCGACCGCCACGGCTGGCAAGCCTACGTCGTGCCGGTCGACCGTCGCGACGAGGTGATGGCCGCCCTCCGCGCGGAGGACATCGAGTGCCAGATCGGTACGTACTCGCTTCCCCTGCTCTCGGCGTACCGCCACCAGAGCGAGTTCGCCGGCGCCCGCCATGCCTTCGAGCGCGCCCTCGCGCTCCCGCTCCACAGCGAGCTCACCGACGGCGAGCTCGACCGCGTCGCGGACGCGCTGCGGCGAGTGCTCTAAAGCTTCGCGTACAGCGCAACCACGGCCCGCGCGCGGCTCAGCGTCACGACGCAGGTCGCCTTGGCGCCGCGGCAGTCCCCGGCCCAACCGGTGAAGCGGTAGCCCTTCGCGGCCTTCGCACGCAGCGTCACGACTGCGCCCTGGAGGAACGCCTTCGAGCAGTACTTGCCGCAGAGGATGCCGTTCGGGGCGCTGCGCACCACTCCGCGGCCGCCGGCGGTGATCACCCGCAGCACGAAGACCGGGCGGAACTCGGCGTTGATCGTCGCGTCCGCTGTCATCGTCACGGAGCAGCCGCGCGTGCCGCTGCACGGTGCGCTCCAGCCGACGAAGCGCCATCCGTCCGCCGCCTGCGCGGCGAGCGCGACGATGGTGCCGGGAGCGACGAGCGCGCTGCACGCTCCGGTGCAGACGAGGCCGGCAGGGCTGCTGGTCACCGTGCCGCGCCCGTGGACGTCGACGGAGAGCTTCTTCTCCTTGGCGAACGCGGCGGTGACCGCCTGGTCGCTGCCGAGCGACACGACGCAGGACGGCGTCGCGCCCGTGCAGCCGCCCGTCCAGCCGAGGAAGATCGAGTCGCTGGCCGGTGTCGCGGTCAGTGTCACGCTGACGCCACTCGTGAACGCCGCGGAGCAGGTCGAGCCGCAGGCGATCTCCCCGCCGCTGGTCGCGACGGTGCCGGTGCCGTCCCCGGTCTTCGTGACCGTCAGCGTGTGGACGGCCCCGAACGTGGCCGTGATCGAGGCCGTGCCGGTGGGAGTTGCGGTGCACGTCTGTGTCTGGCCGGCGCAGAGCCCGCCCCAGCTGACGAACCTCGAGCCGGAGCTCGGGCTCGCGGTCAGCGTCATCTGCTTCCCGTTCGTCACGTCTGCGCTGCAGGAGGACGTGCAGGAGATGCCGCCCGAGACCTTGCCGGAGCCGGAGATCGTCAGGTTGACGCGCGCCAGGGTGGTGAACCCGACCGGGTTCCCCGTCGCGGTGCCCGCGCAGTCGGTGGCGAACGCGGTGTACGCGTAGGCCGTGCCGGGCGCGAGGTTGGTCACGGTCGCGTTGAAAGAGGAGGTGCCCGCGCCTGCCGCGCTCGAGATCGTCGTCGTGTGATCCGGGTAGGCGAGCTTGAACCCGCGCGTGCCCGCGCACGTGAGCGTCGCGCGGCCGTTCAGCTTCGCGCTCGTGGCCGAGATGTTCGACGGCTGGTCGGTCGTCGCGGAGGGTGTCGCGGCGCTGCGCTGGGTGGCGGCCGCGGCGAGCGGAACGATCGCGAGCGCGGCGGCGCCAAGGATGACGGAGAGCACGGGAGGTCGCATGCGGGCGACCTTACCGAGCGGGTCGGCCGTCAGGCCGGCGGCCGCAGGAGGCGGCTCCGGGCCGGCTGCAGACCGTCCCGGGCGAGCGACTCGAGCCGCGCGCGGGCGCCCGGGGCCTCGAGGCTGACCGTTGCGGCCGCTGCGGCGACGACGCCGGGCTCGGCGTCCCAGAGGTACTCCGCGGCACGTGCGGGAAACGTCTCGCTCGCTCGCGCCAGCTCCCGCGCGATCGTCACGCGGCAGGAGGTGCGCGAGGTCGGGCGGACGGCCCGCTCGAGCAGCGCCAGCGGATCGTCCGTCCCCCGGGCGCGCGCGCGGCTGAGCTCGCAGACGCACTCGTCGCGCTCGCGCGCGACGGCGAGCGCCTCGACGAGCGCGAGCGGCTCCCCGGCCGGCGGGGGCAGCGCATCGTCGGGATCCTCCGGCGGAGCGGGTCGCGCGTCGGCGATTGCCTCCTCCAGTGCCTCGGCCGTCCC
>JAWVDX010000177.1:0-7327 GCA_033857015.1 Gaiellaceae bacterium | reverse complement strand
CGGGAGCGGCTCCCCCGCGTAGGCAGCGCCCCGGGCATCGGTCGCGGGGCGGGCCCAGATCCGCCGCCGCCGCAGGCGCTGGTCCTGGGGCAGCGCCGTCCAGTCGAAGAACGCGCCGAGGGACTGTGAATTGGCGAGACTCCGGTAGAAGGCGTCCGCTTCACGCGGGTCGACGGGCCCGCCGGCCAGGTCCGCGACACGAAGGCCGTTCGCGAGGGCGGCGAGGAACGCTTCGCCTTCGGTGCGGATCAGGTCGACGCCGCGCTCTCGCCCGCGCCGCACGATCGTCGAGATGTGCGCGCCGACAAGCGTCAGCCCCTTGCGCCGCAGCTCTCCTGACGGGAAATCGCGCGTCACGCCGCGCGGAGACCCGAGGAGGACGACGCGTGCGCCCTCGCCGGCCGCGGCGAGCGCTGTCGCGAGCGCGTCGGGTTCACCCGTCGCGTCGACGACGAGCGCTGCTCCGAGAGCGGCGATAGCCGCATCGTCCTCGCCGGCGACGAGGAACGCGCTCGCGCCGCCGGTCATTGCCAGGCCTTCGCGCCGGCGGCTGGCTGCGATGACCGTCGTCGTCCCGGCGCCGCGCGCCAGCGCCATCCGCTGGGCGAGCGCCCCGATCGGCCCTGTGCCGACGACGCACACGTCCTCGGCGGCCGCGAGCTCACCGCACGAGAGACCGTAGCCGGCGATGATCGCGAGGTAGACGAGCGCGGCCTCCTGCGGCGCGACGCTCGAACCGACGCGGTAGACCTCCTCCACGGGCGCGGTCACCACTGAGGCGTGTGGCACCTTCGGCAGGGCGACGAGGTCGCCGGGCGCGAGATCCGTGACGCCTGGGCCGATCGCGACGACGTGCCCCGCAGCGGAATAGCCCGGGGTGAACGGGAACGGGGGGCGCGCATTCGGAAGCCGGAGGTACTGGGCGCGCTCCGTCCCGGGGCTGACGCAGCTGGCGGCGATCTCGACCGTCACCTCGCCGCGTCCCGGGAGAGGTACCTCGATTGGCGCGAGGCGAACGCGGCCACTCGCCGGCCAGACGATGCCGCGTCCCTGGAGCACGCTGGAGCGGTGGGCGGCGAGCGTGCGTCGCCGAGCCCCGAACGCCGACCGGGCCGCCGCCTCGGCCTCGGCGACCATCTCCTCGGAGTACCCGACACGTCTCAGGCTCCGCGTCAGCGCCGCAAGTCCAGCGCGTTTGACCGGCGCGACCACCACCCCATCATAATCGGGAGGTGGTGGCCCTTCTCGGTCTTGCGAGCGCGACTGCGTGCGTCTTCCTCGCGGCCGCGGCAGGGGTCGCGCTGCTGCGGCTGAGCGAGACGCTCGACCGCGTGCTCGCATTCGCGACGGTGATGCTGGCGCAGATCGTGCTGACCCAGCTCGTCGCGGGTGCGGTGCTCGAGTCGCTCGAGCCCGGCGTCGTGCTCGTTGCCAATGCGCTCGTTGCGGCGGTCGCGCTGGGGGCGGCGTGGCGAGCGGGTGCGCTCGTGCGGCCGCGCTGGCCGCCGGCGCTCGCTGCGAGGCGACTCGCGCGTGCGGCCGGCGCGCATCCGTGGGAGGCGGCACTCGCGATCGCTGTTGCGGCGGTCCTGCTCTGGCGAGCCTTCCTCGTTCTGGTGCTGCCGCCGTACGCCTACGACGGTCTGACCTACCACCTGACGGCGGTCGCCGAGTGGCTGCAGGCCGGTCGTCTGCACCACGATCCGCTGAGCCTCTGCTGCGCGTACTACCCCGGGAACGGCGAGCTCACGATGGCGTGGACGCCGCTCTTCCTGGGCGAGGACACGCTCGTCGACGGCACGCAGCTTCCGTTCGCCGTGCTCGGCGCTCTCGCCGTCGCGGGGCTGGCCCGGACGTTGGGGCTCACGGCTGCGGGCGCGGTCGCCGCCGGGTCGCTCTTCGCGCTGACGCCGATCGTCATCGCGCAGACGACGGCGAGCTACGTCGACCTCATGGTGGCGGCCGCGTTTCTCGTCGCGCTGCACTTCCTGGTCGCCGCCTTCGACCGGCCGCCCCGGCTGCAACTCCTCGCGCTTGCCGGTGTCGCGGCCGGCTTCGCGGCCGGAGTCAAGCCGACCGCGGTGCCGCTGGGCGCGATCCTGCTCGCGCTGCTCGCCCTCGGGCTCGGCGTCGAGCGGGCGCGCGGTCAGACGACACTTCGCGACGTCGCTCGCGCGCTCGCAGCCTTCGTGCTGCCACTCCTCCTCCTCGGGAGCTTCTGGTACGCCCGGAACGCTGTTGACTTCGGCAACCCGGTGCACCCGTTCCGGGTCGAGGTGGCGGGGCACGTCGTCTTCGCAGGCACGCGTGACCTGAACGACATCCTGACGGTGCCGGAGGGCTTCGCCGGCCAGCCGACGTGGGAGCAGGTCGCACGCTCGTGGGCTCACGACGTCCGAGTCTGGGACGTCGGCACGTACACCTACGAGCAGCGCCTCGGCGGCTTGGGCCCGCTCTGGCCCCTCCTGGGGCTGCCGCTCGCCCTCGTGCTCGCTCTCGGTGCGCTCCGGCGCCGCGAGGCGCAGAGCCTGACCGTGCTCGCCGCCGTCGTTCTCGGGGTGGCGCTGCTGCCCTATGCGTGGTGGTCGCGGTTCACCATGCCGCTGGCCGCGATCGGCGTGCTCGGTGTCGTCGCGGCGCTCGAGCGCCTTCGTCCCGGGTGGCCACGTCGCGGGCTCGCCCTCGCGGCGAGCGCGCTCGCCGCTGCGGGCGTCGTGCTCGCGCTCGCCCGCGTCGACCCGGCCGGTCGCGGCCGCGTCCTCCCGGCGACGAGCGTGCTTCGACTCGCCGCCCGCCCGGGGGACGAGCGGACGATTGGCGCGGTCTTCTTCCCCGAGTACCGCTGGCTGGACGATGTCCCGCGCCGCAGCGCCATCGGCGTCGAGCTCAACGCGCCGGCGATCCGCTTCCTCTATCCGCTCTTCGGCCCGCACCTCGAGCGCCGCGTCTTTGCCTTGCAGGCGCTGGATGCGGATTCGCTTCTGCACGAGGTCCGCGCGCAGCGGATCCAGTACCTGCTCGTCGCGGCCGCCGGACCGTACGCGGCCTGGGCGGCGGCAACGCCGGCGCGCTTCCGCGTCGTGCGCGGCAGCGGTCGCGGCGCTGTGGTCTACCGCGTTCTACCGAAGTAGGCGCTTCAGCTCGTCGCGGCCCAGCCGCAGCGCCAGGCGCAGCGCCGCCGACGGATCGAGCCGCCCGGCTTGGAGGAGCCGCGCGAGCGCCCTGCGCCGCTGGCGGACGTGCGCGTAGGCCGCCGCCCGGTCGAGCAGGAGCGTCCGCCGGGCGCGGCGCTCGAGCTCGCTGCCCTGCTTCTCCGGATGCCGGCCGAAGTAGCCGTCCAGGATCCGCTGCCAGGCCTCCTCGCCCGCGGCCACGTTGGCGGCCTTCGTCAGGGACGCCGCATGCCTCCGGTAGTACGTCGCAGTGGCGCGCTCGCCACGCACGCGACCATGCTCGAGCGCCCGGAGGACGTAGTCCCAGTCGCCGCTGATCGCGAACGACGGGTCCCACGTGCCCGCCCGCTCGAGCAGGCTGCGGGAGAACAGCATCGAGACCACGCGCACGTCGAAGGCCGCGAGCACGCACGCCTCGTCCGCGCGTCCCTGGATGTCGGAGCCGAGCTCGGCTTCAGGGTTGAGCTCCTCGTCGCACATGAGCGTTGTCCCGTAGGCGATGACGTCGCCGGCGCCTTCGGTGAGCGCGAGCAACCGGGCCGTGCTGTGCCGCTCGACGACGTCGTCCGCGTCGACGAAACGGACCCAGCTGCCGCGTGCCACGTCGAGCCCCGTGTTCCTCGCGGTGTAGGCGCCGCCGTGGTCGACGCGCAGGATGCGCAGGCGCGGGTCGTGAATGTCGTCCAGCAGCTCCGCGACTGGCTGGTCGTTGCCGTCGTCCACGACGACGAGCTCCACGTCGCAGCCATCCTCCTCGAGCACGCTCTGGACGGCCGAGCGGAGCCACTCCCGCCGCGGTCGCCAGACCGGCATGATGAGGCTCACCTCCGGGGAGGGCGCGTCGCTCATCGGAGGAGTTCGGACACGGTCACAAGCCGGTAGCCGCGCTGCAGCAGCGCGGGGAGGAGAAGCTCGAGCGCACGCACAGTCGACTCCCGGCTCGCGAGACCGCTGTTGCGTGGCGAGACGCCGTCATGGAGGCAGACGATGCTGCCTGCCACCGCCTCGGCGAGTACGTGCTCCGCGATCGCGTCGGCGTCCGGCGTCCGCCAGTCCGCCGGGTCGACCGAGCGGAGGATCGTCCTGCCGAACCCGCCCTCGGCCGCGACGCGAGCAACGCGCTCGCCGTCGCCGCAGTAGGGCGGGCGCACGAGCGTGGGCGCCGTGCCGACGGCCGTCGCGATCGCCTCCGCGCCACGCGAGAGCTCTCGACGGAGCTCAGGCTCGTCCAGCGTGCCGGGGTCGTGGTGGGCGAAGGTGTGGTTCCCGAGCTCGTGGCCTTCGGCGAGCGCGCGCCGGAGGACGTCCTCGCACCCCGCGACCGCAGCGCCGAGGACGAAGAACGTGGCGTGTCCTCCGTGGGTTGCGAAGAGATCCAGGATCGGCGCCGTCCATTCGGAGGGACCGTCGTCGAACGTCAGCGCCAGGGCATGCCACCGCGGGGGCGCAGCGTAGATCGGTGCCGGTCGCCGGCGCCCGAGCCGATCGCGAGCGCGACTTCGAAGCGCTGCGAACCTGCGCGCGCCTCCGCTTCCGGCCGTTCGCTGCTCGGCATCCATCCCGCTGGATGAGGATAGTGGCAGCCGCTGCGCGAGCCTCAGCCGCGCCGCTTACGTCGGTGCTCGTGGACCCACCAGTCAAGGATCGCGTGCAGGAAGGCCAGCAGGTACGTCAGCTCGCCGTGCCCTCGCAGGCCGCGCTCGCGCAGCGGACGCCGAAGCATGCGGACCAGCCACCAGCGGGTCGCAGACCGGAAGCGGCCCCGCATCCACGCGTCTCCGGAGAGCGCGTGCTTGGCGATGAAGGCGCCCTGCCCCCGGCCGTAGTCCCGCTGCACCTTGCGCAGGCTCCCGCCGGCACGCCAGGCGCGGTGGACGACGACCGCCGCCGGCAGGAAATGGATCGAATAGCCCGCGCGGAGCAGGCGATAGCCGAAGTCGTTGTCGTCGGCGGAGGCGTAGGGCGCTCCCGGTCCGAGCCGCTCGTCGAACAGGCCGCATTCGTCGAAGGCCTGGCGCCGCGCCGCGAGCGAGTTCCCGGAAAGCGGGTCGCGCCGGATCAAGCCCTCGTACACCGCGGGCTCCGTGCCGGTCGCGAGCGAGAGCGCTGTGCCACCGGGCACCTCGGGCGGCCCGGCGACGACACGTCCCGTGACTGCCGCCCGCGGCCCCGCGCGCTCGAGCCCGGCGAGCATCTCCTCGAGCCAGCGCGGGTCGACGAAGACGTCGTCGTCGGTGAACGCGACGACGTCGGAGGTCGTCGCCGCGATGCCTTCGTTGCGCGCGCTGCTCAGCCCGACGCTCGTCGAGTCGATCACGCGCACCTGCTCGTGCGCCTCCGCAAGCGCGCGGACTCCCGGATCGACCGGCCGCGTCTGGTCGACGACGACCAGCTCGTCGGGAACGACGGTGCCGGCGAGGATCGAGTCGACGGCCGCGACGACGAGCTCCGGGTTGCCGCGCGTGCCGATCACGACGCCGACGCTCACGCTCACCTGCCGCGAGCCCGTTCGCGCGCGAGCCAGTCGAGCGTGCCGACGACGATCCCGGCGCAGTAGGCAAGGTCGCCGAGCGCCTGGCGGCGCGCGCGGTGGGCGCGCGGAAGCCGCGCGAGCCGGTGGCCGATGTCCGCGCCCAGGCGCCGGAGCATGTGCGGGTCGCGCAGGCGCAGGTGCTTGGCGTAGAAGCCGCCCTTGCCGCGCCCGTAGCGCCACCGCAGGCGCACGTAGTGCCCCTTCGGTCGCCAGACCCGGTGGTAGAGGAAGGCGTCGGGCTCGAAGACGATCCGGTAGCCGGCCTCGAGCAGGCGGTAGCCCATGTCGTTGTCGTCCGCGGCGGGAAAGTGCGCGCCGGCGCCGAGGCGGGGGTCGAACTCGCCGACCTCGGCGATCGCGCTCCTCCGGAGAGTGCTGTTTCCGCCCGCGAAGACGTCTTTCCGGAGCCGTCCCGCGAAGACGGCAGGCTCGCCCCGAGCGACAGTCGAAGGGGCGAACGCTCCCGGCCGGGCATCCTGCTCGTCGGGGAGCACCGGGCCTGTCACGGCCGCGCGCTCGCCCGCGGCGTCGAGCGCGCGCAGGTGGGCTGCGAGCCAGCCCGGCGAGACGCGGACGTCGTCGTCGGCGAACACGAGCACGTCGTGCGCGGCCTCGCGAACCCCGATGTTGCGGGCGATGCTGAGCCCCGCGCCGCCTGGGTGGAGGTAGCGGACGGGCGCGGGCAGCGCTGCGAGCTGCTGATCCAGCTCGTCGCTCTGGTCGACGACGAGAATCTCGCTCGGGACGCCGTCTCCGTCGAGGATCGACTGCACCGTCTCGCGCGTGAGCCGTGGTCGGTCACGGGTGCAGATGATGACGCTCGCCTCGAGCGGAGCGCTCACTGCCGTACCGCCCGCACCGCGATGATGAGCGGGAACCGGGAGTCGTGCGCGGCGAGCTCCGAGGCTCGGAGCTCCTCCTGCGCCATGCCGGTCAGGAACGCGATCGCCGAGAGGACGTTCCCGTGCGGCACCACCGTGACGTTCGCCGCGCCGAAGGCCTTCTCGAAGAGGGCCTTGCAGCCGACGGTCGTGAAGCGCCAGTAGTCGGGCAGCTCGTCCTCCTCGCGGCTGCTGCGCGAGAGCGCGGGCACCGTCGCGAGCAGGACGCCGCCCGGGTTGAGGAGGGCGTGGCAGCTCTCCACCGCCGCCGCCAGGCCTTCGACGTACTGGAGCGTCTGCGTGAGGACGACGCAGTCGAACGGCTCGGCCACGATCGAGCCCGGCACGCCGAGATCGCCGAAGAGCGTCGCCTGTTGGTTCGTGCGATCGATGTCGAGCACCTCCGAGGCGCTGACGTCTGTCCCGAAGCGCTTCGTGTAGCTGCTGTCCTTCACCTCGAGCACGCGTCCATGGATGTCGCTGCGGTGCTCCTCGAGGAACCGCTCGATGTAGTGGCGATCCACCGGCGTCCCGCGATCGGAGCCCCAGCGCTCGCTCAGCGGCGTCGTCCGGCGAAGCGTCCCGAGGAAGGCGGGTCTCCGCCAGCGGCGCAAGCGCAGGCGGGCTGCGGGCCGCGAGGCTGCGGGCACGAGGCGCAGCGCCAGCTCGCTCGCGCGCCGCTTCATCGCTCGTCCCTCGCCCGGAGGCCGTAGACGATCCCGGAGAGCGTGCCCCGCAGG
>JAWVDX010000176.1:0-3561 GCA_033857015.1 Gaiellaceae bacterium | reverse complement strand
TGGGCTTCGACCAGTACCACGAGCCGCCGGAGGAGCTGTCGCAGGAGACGCGGACGCTCGCCCGCATGTTCGCCTCGCTGACCGAGGAGGCCGAGGCGATCGGCTGGTACGCGCAGCGGCTCTCGCTGGAGCAGGACAAGGAGGCGGCCGCGATCATGCGCAACGCCCAGGAGGAGGAGTTCAAGCACTTCTCCATGGACCTCGAGTTCCTGCTGCGCAAGTTCCCGGAGTGGCGCGAGATCGCGAGGGGCGTCCTGTTCACGGACGGCGACATCGTGGAGCGCGGCGAGGACGCCGAAGAGTCGGCGAAGTAGCTCTCCCGCCCCCGCTCCGTGCCGCACCCGATCGGCGCATGGACTTTCGTCACCGCGGGCGCTAAGTTCGCGACGTGGGGATCCGCTCGACGCTCCGAACGTGGTGGGCCGCGCACTTCAGCGATTTCACGCGCAAGGAGAAGTGGGGCTACTTCGTCTGGCTGATCTTCGCCGTCGTCGTCCTCGTCCCCGAGCTCTGGGCCGCGTTCTGGAAGGACTCCGCGCCTTTCCCGACGATCTCGGGGACGACCGGCGAGCTCGAGTACCGCTTCCCGATCCTCGCCCTCGCGATCACGGGCACGATCGTGCTCTGCCTTTACAGCGCGTTCCGCTACCCGCCGACGCGGACGGGCGTCCTCGCGCCCAAGGAAGCCGATCCCGGCGACTGGCCCGAGTATCCCGGCGACGCGCTGTTGCCGTACCGGACGCCTGGCGGCGGGCGCTTCACCCGCTCGACGACGCCGGTTCGCGAGCTCGCCGTGAAGATGTACTTCGTCGTCGCGCTCGTCACGATCGTCGTCGTGACGGCGATCGTCTCGGTCCTGAAGGGCGGAGTGGACGAGTACGCAGTCGGGCGGACGCTTTACGGGTTGATCCTCCTCCTCTGGGTCATCGTCCCGAGCTTGCTGGCGTGGCCGAAGCGGTTCGCGCTCGACATCCCGTTCCCGACGCTGTTCTCCACGGTGCGGAGCCTCGAGCGGCGGCTACGAGTCCTGGCGCTGCTCGTCGCGTCCGGGCTCGTGATCCTTCTGCTCCACCTCGTGCTCTACCCCTGGCCGTCGATCCTCCCCGACCTCAGCCGTACCCATACCTACAACAAGTGCCATCCGCTGAAGCCGCGCTCCACGCCGCTGTCCGCCGACGAGCAGCGCGAGTGCCAGCGCCTCGACGAGGCAGACGTCAAGCCTTCCCCGACAGCGTCGTAACGCCACGCAAGCCGCCTCGCGGCCAGAACCTGAGGGCGATCAGAAGCCCCGCCGCCGCGAGGACGAGCAGGACGGCCAGGACGGCGATGAGGGTCCTGCTCGAGCCGGCAGCGGCGCCCGCCTGCCCGGGGAAGGTCAGCGTCGCGCTCGCGCTGTGCTGGACGCTTTCGCTTTCAAGCGCCACGCGCGCTCGCCAGGGGCCCTGAGGGAGCCTGGCGTCGAGCTCCACGGCAGGGCTTGCCGAGCGCCCGGGCGCCAGGCTCGTCCTCAGCCGGATCGGGAAAGGACCGGCGCGCAGACCGCCCGGGCCTCCGGTGAGCGTGAGCGTGCCGGTGACGCTGATCGTGCGCAGCCCGTCGTTCCGGATCTGCGTCACGACAAGGGGACGACCGGTCGCCGAGCGCTTCGCGGCGATCGAGACGATGCTGTACTCCGGCGCCGCGGCGCCACCCGGGCCCACCGAGACGTACATGCGGATGCCGACCCGGTTGACGAGCTTTACGCCGCTGGAGGCCGGAGCCGAGACCTCGGCCCAGACGACCGCGTAGCGCTCGCCGGGAGAGGCGTCCTTCGGGACGCGGATCGTCACGAAGGCCGTCTCCTTCCCGGGCGCAAGGCGCAGAGCGCCTCGACTCACCGACGTCCATGCGGAGAGCGCGTTCTGGCTGCGTCCTGCGCTGAACCCGAAGGTGCCCCGGCGGACGCCGGCTGCGGCGACGTAGAGCTCGATGCTCGTTGCCGCCGCGCCGCTGTTGCTGACCTCGATCCGCCGC
This sequence comes from Gaiellaceae bacterium, assembly GCA_033857015.1. Classification (GTDB taxonomy): domain Bacteria; phylum Actinomycetota; class Thermoleophilia; order Gaiellales; family Gaiellaceae; genus JAWVDX01. The sequence goes on along the minus strand of JAWVDX010000176.1, from coordinate 1,548 downwards.
CGGATGCTCGTTCCCGGGGCGACATGATCGACGATGTACGGCCCTGCGGGCGGGCCCTGGAGTCGAAGCCCGACGCTTCCGGGGAGCGTCGGGCGGCTCTGCGTCGCGGCGAGCCCGCTGCCGGCCGGGACCAGCAGCCCGGCTAGCAACGAGAAGGCCAGCAGGCGTCCGAACATCGTGCGCGGCGCCTGCTCAGGCGACGGAGTGGGTGATCGTGGCCGTGTAGACGCCCGGGGCGTAGTTCGCCGGGACGGCGATCGAGATGGTCGGGTTCCAGCTCGCGGAGCTGATGCCGGTGCTCGCGCCGTTCACGACGGTCGTGACCCCTGTGAGGTCTGCGCCGTGCACCGCGGTCGCGACGACGGTTGGAGTCTCCGTCATTGCGCCTGCGTCGTAGCTGACGTTGCTGGCCGGGTTGGCGGGACCGGCCGGAGGCGTGAACGCGGTCGAGATCACGGAGGTGACCCAGCTGGTCGCGCCGCCGCGCTGATCGGAGACGGTCACGACCCCGAGCGACCCGGAGATCGTCATTGCGGCGTTTGAGACGCCCTGGCTGCCGAGCGAGACGCTTCCGGTGGGCGTGCTGATCGACAGCGCGCCTGCGGTCAGTGTGAACGTGGCCGTTGTCGCCGAACCGGCGGCCCGAGCCGTGACCGCCGTGAGCGCGGCGAGGGTGCAGGCGAGGAGCAGGAGCCTTCGCATCCTGGTTGCCCTTCTGTTTGGGGGGAGCGCGGCCGGTACTGCACGGCGCACTCCCTTACATCGACATCGGGGGCGCATGTAACAGGACATCGAGACCCCGTTTCCGCGTGGTGCCCCTCCCCCGGATCGGCCGCCGGCTAGGCGACCACCTCCGGATCCCTCCGGAACTCGTGCATCCGCAGCGTGCCCAGCGTGACGCGCACGAGCGCGGCCAGGCGGGACAGCTCCGCATCCACGAACGGCGTGTCGTCCTTGCGCACCAGCGTCAGCACGAGGCCCGGCCCGCCCGGGATGCACGCGACGGTGCCCTTCGGCAGCCGGTCGCGCCAGCCGGTCGCGCTCGTCCACGGGACGCGCCCATCGGCCGACAGCGGCTGGCCGCTGTGCAGCGACGAGAGCAGGAGCGAGGCCTGCTCGCTCGGCGCCGGCGGCAGGCCGGAGACGGTCGCCGCGACGGGGCGCAGCGAGTCCTCCGTCAGGATCGAGACCACTGCGGCCTCTGCGAACACGAGGGAAAGTGCAGCGTGGACGAGCTGCCGGTAGGCGTGTCGCCGGCTGTTCGCGAAGCTGACGAGGGCGCAGGCAGCCGCCATCGCCATCCCGGGATCGGGCAGATCGACCCCGTCACGACATGTGAGCACGCTGATGCCGTCCGTGGCGCCCAGCACACGCAGTGCTTCCCGCACCTTCTTCCCCTTGACGAGGAAGTCGTCCGTCGCCCAGCCCGACTCCTGCGCGACGATCTCGAGGCGCAGCACATCCACCTCGTGCACGGCGAGGATCTCCGTCACCTTGGCCAGGCTGCCCGGGCGGTCCGCGAGCCGCAGGCGCACGAGGCGGACGCCC
>JAWVDX010000175.1:0-4440 GCA_033857015.1 Gaiellaceae bacterium | reverse complement strand
CTGGCGTACTTCGGATACTCGCCGACGGCGAAGCAGAATGAAGGGTACGTCGTTCCCGTCGCTGGTTGAGGACTGCGTAAAGGCTGCGCTTCAATGCGTGCGTAATAGGCGGCTGTGCATACCGAGTGCGCGCCGCCCATGTCGCGACGCGCCTTACAAATCAGGCTCGATACGACGGATGCCCGATCCGGTGGCGATGACAGCAACCGGACTCTGCCACCATACGTTTGGGCCATGAACGGGCCACGCGGTATTGGGGCGGCCGAAGCAGAAGACGCAGGAGTCTTCTGCTTGCAGGCACTTCAGAGAGCGGGAGCGACGGGACTCGAACCCGCGACCTCCGGCGTGACAGGCCGGCGTTCTAACCAGCTGAACTACGCCCCCGGGACGCCGTAGTCTAGCGGCCTCGCGGGCCGACGATGCCGGTAGCCTCCGTGCGTGAGCGGGATCGATCTCGTCGCGGTTGGCCTCATCGCCTTGATGGCCGTCCTCGGCGCGCGGCGCGGGCTTGCGGCGAGCGTGCTCTCCCTCCTGGCGGTCGCGCTCGGGGCGATCGCCGGCTCGCGGCTCGCGCCGCACCTCCTGACGGGCGGCGCACGGTCGCCGTACACGCCGGTCGCCGCGCTGGTCGGGGCGCTCGTCTTCGCGCTGCTCCTCCAGTTCGCCGCCGGCGCGGCGGGGATGGCGATCCGGAACAGCCTGCGTATGAGCCCGCTCGGGGCGTTCGACTCGCTGGGCGGGCTCGTCTTCGGCGGGCTGACGGCGATCGCCTTCGTCTGGGTCGTGGCCGTTGCCGTCCTCCTGCTCCCGCACGAGACCGCGCTGCGCAACCAGGTGCGCCACTCGGCCGTGCTGAGCGGCCTCGTCGCGGCGCTTCCCCCGCGGGAGATCCTGCACTCGCTCGCCTCGATCGACCCGTTCCCGTCCTTCGCCGGCCCGCCCGCACCCGGGCGGGCGCCGGACCAGGCGGTGCTGCGCAGCACCGGGATCCCGCGGGCAGCCCGGAGCGTGGTCAAGGTCGAGGCGATCGCCTGCGGGATCGGCTACACGGGGAGCGGCTGGGTCGTGCGCAACAACCTCGTCGTCACGGCGGCTCACGTCGTCGCGGGCGCGACGAAGGTATTCATCACGCGGGCCGACGGGACGACGACACCGGTCGAGACCGTCCTCTTCGACGGGCACAACGACCTGGCGTTCCTGCGGGTCATCGCGCTGCGGCTGCCGCCGCTGGCGCTCGCAGATCCGCGGGAGGACGCCTCCGCGATCATCCTCGGCTATCCGGGCGGCGGTGCCTTCACGCGCGTGGCGGCCCGCATCGGGAAGACCTCGACCTTCGTCGCGCGCGACTATCGCGAGGAGATCACGTGGCGGACGATCACGAGCGTCCGTGCCGTCATCCGGCCGGGCGACTCGGGCGGGCCGCTGATCGACCCCTCGGGGCGCGTCGAAGGCACGGTGTTCGCCCGCAAGGAGGACTCCGAAGTGGGGTACGCGACGCCGACCGAGGTGCTCCGGCGCGACCTCGCCAGGTCGTTGCAGCCCGTCTCGACCGGTGACTGCATCGACTAACAGCCTGCAAAACGCCTACTTTTGCAAGTGAATCGAGTGAAGTAACGCAGTCAACCTCTGAAGGGTGATGGGTCAACCCCCTTCTGTCGAGGATAGTGGAATGCATACACCACGAGCGAGGGCCCCGATGCGGCGGGGGCCTAGCTCGCAAGAGGACAGAGGGCCCCGATGCGGCGGGGGCCGCTGGTCTCCACTGAATGACTCGGACGGCCCGGCGGCGGGCCGTTTGAGCTATCTGGGGACGGTCCCCGAACTACAGTGAGCGCGTGACGAGGCGCCTCCCCCTGCTCCTCCTCGTGGCGCTTGCGGGCTGCGGCTCGTCGAGCGACGGGCGGATCGACGCGCACAACGCGCAGAAGCTCCGCGCGACCGACGCGAGCCGAGGGCCGCTGACGAGCGCCGCGCGCGCGACGTTCTCGGGCGATCACCTCGAGCTCGTCTCGCCGAGCGGGAGATGGAAGGTCTCGGCACAGGCGGGAACGGTCCGCCTGCTCGACGCCGCCACGGGGGAGACGGTCGACACGCTCGCCTCGCGGATCGCCCGGCCGAGCGCGATCGCCTGGACGCGCGACAGCGAGACCTTCGCGGTCGGCGGCAAGGACGGTCGCGTCACCGTCTGGGAGGAGTTCAAGCACCGCACCTACGACCTGCCGACGGGGACGAGCCCGGTGACCGCGCTCGCCTTCTCGCCCGACACGCGGCTGCTCGTCACGGCGCAGGGCGAGGGAGGGCTCCGCGTGTGGGAGCTGTCCGGGACCGAGCGGGTCGCGAGGCTCGCGCCGGGCATCCTCGCCACGGAGCTGCGCTTCAGCGCCGACGGGCGGCGGCTCTTCGCCGGCAACGGGACGCGCGCCTGGCAGCTCAGGCTGCCGCGCTAGGAGCGCTGCTCGCCGGCGCCAGCCGCGCCCGCGGGACGATCCCGAGCTCCTCCACCAGCGTGAAGAACGCCTTGGCGAACGGCGACGACGAGGTCCTCGTGCGCACCTCGTCCCAGTCGATCTGCTCGCGCAGCGCCCGCGCGATCATCACCACGCTCTCGTAGCGCAGGTACTGCTCCGAGAGCGCGAGCAGGCTCGTCGAGACCACGTCCTCGAGCGCGGCGACCTTCATCCGGACGGCTGTGACCTCGATCTCCTCGGCGTTCGCGAACCAGTGGTCGTCGAGCGGCTCCCCGATCGGCGCGAAGATGAGATCGATCAGCACGTCGTCGTGCCAGGCCTTGTAGAGCCAGTCCTCCGGCGGGTGCTCGGTGCGCATCCCGAGCTTGCCGAGTGCCTCGAGCGCCCGCTCCGCGTCCTGCGGGCGGATCATGAAGTCGACGTCGTGGTCCGTCTCCGGCCCACCGCGCGCCCAGCAGGCCATCCCGCCGCCCAGGACGAACGGCACCTCCGCCTCGCGCAAGGCGCGCGCCGAGATCTTCAGCGCGTCGATCACGCTCTGGAAGCCGAGCACGGTCATGGCCGCTCTTTTCCCCGCTCGCCGTTTGCTAACTCCCGGGAGTGGGGCAGATCCAAGCCCAGATGGACGAGCCCGGCAAAGTCCGCATCGCCGCCGCGGGCGACCTGCACGCACGCGCCGGCGACGGAGAGCGGCTGACGGCGGCGTTCGCCGAGGCCGCGAGCGACGCGGACCTGATCCTGCTCGCCGGCGACCTGACCGCACACGGCGACCCGGCCGAGGCCCGGGAGGTCGCGACCGCCTGCCGCGGGCTGGAGCTGCCGGTGATCGCGGTGCTCGGCAACCATGACTGGCACCTCGACCGGCAGGACGAGGTCACCCGGGAGCTCGAGGACGCGGGCGTGACCGTCCTCCAGCGGAGCCTCGTCGTCTGCCAGGTGAACGGCCTCGAGGTGGGGATCGTCGGCACGAAGGGGTTCGTCGGCGGGTTCCCCGGGGCGTCCATGCCCGACTTCGGCGAGCCGCTGCTCCGCAAGGTGTACGCGGAGACGGGCGCCGAGGTGCATGCGCTGCGCGAGGGGCTTGCCACCGTCGCGCACTGCGCTCTGCGCATCGTGCTGCTGCACTACTCGCCGTCGTTGCAGACGCTGCGCGGGGAGCCGGAGGGGATCTGGGCGTTCCTCGGCGACGAGCGCCTTGCCGGGCCGGTGGTCGAGTACCGTCCCGACCTCGTCCTCCACGGACACGCCCACGCGGGCCAGCTGGAGGGTGCCATCGGAGCGACGCCGGTGTTCAACGTCGCGATCCACGTGACGGGGCGGGACTTCTGGCTCTTCGACCTGGAGCCCCGCACCGCCGAGTTCGAGCGCGCGCTCGTCGAGGCGCCCTCGCTCTAGGTCGCGACATGCCGCGGCTGGGTCGTTATCCGCGTCGACGTCGCGTGCGGCGCTTCCCGTTCCCGTTGCCGACCGCTGCGTTCGGGTCGATCAGGACGGGCGAGAGCGGGTGGGTCACGCGTCCGAGCTCCGGGTCAGGCGGGACGCGCTGGGCGAGGGTTGCCGCCGGTTCGGCGCCGTGCCGGCCGAAAGGCCAGCGGCGGGAGCCGGCGCCGTTCTGTGCGACGGGCTCGGGCTCGAAGATCGGCTCCCAGCTGTCGGTCGCGAGCGGGGCCTCGGGCCATTCGGGCTCGGGTGCAGGGCCGTCGTCCGTCCTGGGGAGCAACGGCTCGGCGTCCGCGGTGGGCTCGGGCTCGGTTTCGGCGACGGGCGCCGGCTCCGGCTCGAGGACGGCTTCGGCGACGGGCTCGGCCTCCTCGACGTCGGGCTCGCTCTCGGCGGGGTCGTCCGCCGGCTCGGGCTCGTCGTCGACCTCCTCCGGTGCAACGTCGGTCTCCAGCGTGTCCTCCAGCAGCTGCGCCTGAGGCTCGTCCTCGGGCTCCTCGTCGAGGACGGGCTCGGCGATCAGCACCTCCTG
>JAWVDX010000174.1:0-4065 GCA_033857015.1 Gaiellaceae bacterium | reverse complement strand
CGAGTTCCTCAAGCCGCCGCGCTCGGGACGGACGGTCGTCGAGGCGCGGGAGCTGGCGGTCCGTGTCCCCGGCCGCGAGCTGCTGCACGACAGCGCCTTCGCGATCGAGCGGGGCGAGCACGTGGCGCTCGTCGGGCCCAACGGCTCCGGCAAGACGACGCTGCTCGAGACGATCGTCGGGTCGCGCCGCGTGGACGACGGGGAGCTCCGGACGGGACACGGCGTCGTCACGGCGTACTTCTCCCAGCACGAGCGGGAGCTGGACGAGCGCGGCAGCGTCCTCGACTGCGCCGCCGGTGCCACGAAGCTGCCGCGCGGGCAGGCGCAGGCGCTGCTCGGGCGCTTCGCCTTCTCGGGGCAGGACGCGCAGGACAAGCCGGTGGCGGCGCTCTCCGGCGGCGAGCGCAGGCGCCTCGCCCTTGCGATCGTCGTCGCTTCGGGCGCGAACTTCCTCGTCCTCGACGAGCCGACGAACCACCTCGACCTGGAGAGCCGCGAGGCACTGGAGCTGGCTCTGGAGCGCTTCCCCGGGACCGTGCTGCTCGTCTCGCACGACCGCGCCCTGCTCGATGCCGTTGCAGAGCGCACGCTCGCGCTCGAGGACGGGACGATCCGCTCCTACCCGGGCGGCTGGGCCGACCTCATGCGGGCGCGCGAGGAGCGCAGCCGCGCGGACACCCCCGCCCCGCAGTCGAAGCCCAAGCGCGAGAAGGCGGCCCGGGCGGCTCGCCCGCGCCCCACCGACCTGGAGCGCCTCGAAGGCGACATCCAGGCGCGCGAGCAGCGTCTCAAGCAGCTCGAGGAGACGCTCGCAACCGACTGGACGAACGCCGACCTGGTCGCCGAGCACCGCCGCGCCCGCGAGGAGCTGGACGCCCTCATCGCGCGCTGGGAATCCCTCGCGGAGACCACCGCCTAACCAGGACACTCCTCGCCGAACGAGACACGTCCCGGGACCAGGTCCGGAGACATGTCCGCCGCAGACACGGTGTCCCGCTCCGACAGGCTAAGCGAGCGCCTCGCGCACGCGGCGCACGAGCTCGCTCGGCGTGAACGGCTTCTCGAGGAACCCTGCGCCGCTCGGCGCGGACACCTGCTCGCCCGCTGCCGGCTCGGCGAAGCCGGACATGAGCAGGATCCGCAGCTCCGGACGCTCCTCGGCGACCCGCCGCGCCAGCTCTACGCCGCTCATCCCGGGCATGACGATGTCCGTCACCAGGAGCCCGATGTCGTCGCGGTGCTCCTCCCACAGCTCGAGCGCCTCGCTCCCGTAGCGGGCCTCGAGCACCCGGTAGCCCTGCTCCCGGAGCGTGCGCGCCACCAGCGTGCGGATGACCTCCTCGTCCTCGACGACCAGCACCGTCTCGGTGCCGAGGAGCGAGTGCGCCTCGGCCGGGTGCAGCGCCTGCGCCGGAGCCTCGCCGGCGCCCTCGCTCGCCGGCAGCAGGATCGTGAACGTCGAACCCTCGCCGGGCGCCGACTCGAGCTCGACCCTCCCCTCCGATTGCTCGACGATCCCGAGCACCGTGGCCAGGCCGAGGCCTGTTCCGCGTCCCGGATCCTTGGTCGTGAAGAACGGCTCGAAGATGTGAGGACGGACCCCGTCCTCGATCCCGACCCCGGAGTCCTCCACGCGCAGCTGGACCCACTCCTCCTCGCGCGCCGTGGCGATGACGAGCTTGCCGCCCGCGGGCATCGCGTCCCGCGCGTTCAGCACCAGGTTGACGATCACCTGCTCGAGCTGGCTGCGGTCACCCTCCACCCGCGCGGGCTCCGGCGCGAGCACGCTCACGAGCTCGATGTCGACGCCGATGAGCCGGCGCAGGAGCCGGTCCATGTCACGGACGACGTCGTTCAGGTCGAGGCTCTCGCGCTGCACGACCTGACGGCGGGTGAACGCGAGCAGCTGCTTCGTCAGAGCCGCGGCGCGGTCGGTCGCGTGGCGAATCTGCTCCGCGTCGTCGCGCTGCTCGGGCGGCAGCTTGTCGATCAGCAGCTCCGTGTAGCCGCCGATCGCCGTCAGGAGGTTGTTGAAGTCGTGCGCGATGCCGCCGGCGAGCCGCCCGACCGCCTCCATCTTGTGCGCCTGCCGGAGCTCCTGCTCGCTCCGGCGCAGCGTCTCCTCGCTCTTGTGCCGCTCGATCGCGATCCCCGCGATGTGCGTGGCGATCTCGGCAAGGCGCAGCTCCTCCGGCTCCGGCAGGCGCGGCTCGAGGTAGTACATCGCGAACGTGCCGAGGACGCTCCCGTCGCTGGCGAAGATCGGCGTCGACCAGCAAGCGCGGAGCCCGAACCTGGCCGCGATGCTCCGGTAGGGATCCCAGAGCGGGTCCTCCATGATGTCCTCGACGATCACCTGCTCGCGCCGGTACGCGGCGGTGCCGCACGACCCCGCTTGCGGGCCGATCAGCTCCCCGTCGATCGCGTCCATGTACTCGCGCGGCAGACTCGGCCCGGCGCAGTGCTTCACGCGGAGGCCCTCGTCGTCGAGCCGGAGCACCGAGGCGAGCAGGCCCGGCGACTGCGCCTCGATCAGCGTCGCCACGGCCTCGAGCACCTCCTCGAGCGGGGCGCCGGTGGCGACCAGCTCCAGCACCTCGTTCGAGCCGTGGCGGAGCCCCTCCTCCCGCTGCTGCCGGGTGACGTCGATCGAGCGGGAGCAGATGGCGATGAGCTCCCCCGCTGCGTCGTGCAGCGGGTAGGTGCGCGTCGCGAAGATGCGCTCCTCCCCGTCCACCTCGACGGTCTGCACGCTCTCCTCGAGCGTCTCGTCGCCGAGGGCGAGCCGGGTCGGCCGACCGGCGCCGAAGACCTCCGCGTCGGTGCGCCCGAGGACGCTGTCCGCGTGGACCCGGTGGAGGTCGGTCCAGCCCTTGTTGACGATGAGGTAGCGGCCGTCGGTGTCCTTGACCGAGATCACCGCATGGAGGCCGTCGAGGAGCGCTCCGACGAGCTCTTCGGGTGCTTCGAGCTGTGACGCCCACGCACGCATCGTTCGACGCTACCTCCCGGTCCCAAAGACTGTAACGATTGTTGCGATCAACCCCAAAACGCGTCGAAGGCAGCCTGATCCGTCGGGACGGCAGTCACGTCGACCAGGCGCCCGTCGCGCACCTCGCAGAGCAGGATCTGGACTATGTCGATCGACCGCTCGTCGCGCTTGCCGTGCGCCCGGTAGACCGCCACGACGCGGTCGTCGTCGGCGACGGCGTAGAGGAGCTCGCTGCGGTAGGTCCCGGCCGTGAGCGCCGTCGTCTGGCCGAGGAACCCCACGACCTCGCGGCGGCCCCGGTACTCGCCGGCCAGCGGGCTCGTCCCACCGAGCCGCCAGACCACGTCCTCGTCGAGCGCAGCCGCGACGACGCGCCCGTCCCGGCGCGAGAACGCGTCGAACAGCCGCTGCGCCAGCGCCGCGTTGGGATGCTCCCCCGCCACGAGGCCACTCTAGTTACGCTCGCTGCGTGCGCTGGACGATCCACGGCGAGCAGCCGCTCTACCGCAGCGACTGGGTGACGCTGAGCCTCGTCGACGTCGAGCTGCCGAGCGGCGCCCGCTTCGACCACCACGTCGTGCGCATGCCTCGTGACGCCTCCGCCGTCGTGATGGTGGACGGCGACGAGCGCGTCCTCCTCCTGCGCCGCCACCGCTTCATCACCGACAGCTGGGGCTGGGAGATCCCCGCCGGCGGGATCGACGAGGGCGAGACGCCCGCCGAGGCGGCGGTGCGCGAGGCGCTCGAGGAGTCGGGCTGGCGGCCGGGGCCGCTGCGTGAGCTGGGCCGCTACTTCCCGTCGAACGGGCTCTGCGACCAGGCGTTCCACGTCTTCGTCGCGGACGGCGCCGAGCACGTGGGCGACCCGACGACCCCGGACGAGGTGGAGCGCGTCGAGTGGCTGCCCCTCGCGGACGTCCCCCGCATGGCGGCCGCCGCCGAGATCGGCGACGGCTTCTCGCTCACGGCGCTGCTATGGGCGATGGCGCCGCGTCCATCATCAGCGTGACGACCTCGTCGAGGTAGTCCGTCGGCGGCGGATTCAGCGCGGCGCGCTCGGGTGAGTCGTAATA
>JAWVDX010000173.1:0-9769 GCA_033857015.1 Gaiellaceae bacterium | reverse complement strand
GGTGCACGCCGTCCATGACGTCCGGGTTGCCCGCCTTGCCGAGCGCGACGATGCGCCCGTCGCGGATGCCGACGTCGCATTTGACGACGCCCCAGTGGTCGAGGACGACGGCGTTCGTGATCACGAGGTCGGGCGCCCCCTCGGCGCGTGTCGTCAGACCCTGGTGCATCGACTCGCGGATCGTCTTGCCGCCCCCGAAGACCGCCTCGTCGCCGCCGGCGCACTCGTCGCGCTCGACCTCGATCCAGAGATCCGTGTCGGCGAGGCGGATCTGATCCCCCACCGTCGGCCCGTAGAGGCTGGCGTACCGGTCGCGCGTGATCCTCATGCGAGCGTCCCGTCGAGGCGCAGGCCCGGCACGTGCCGCCGCCCCGCGAGCGCGACGAGGTCGACGTCACGCTCGAGGCCGGGCTCGAAGCGCACCGAGGTGCCGGCCGGGACGTCCAGCCGGAAGCCCCGCGCAGCCTCGCGGTCGAACGCGAGCGCCGGGTTCGACTGGGCGAAGTGGAGGTGCGACCCGACCTGGATCGGGCGGTCGCCCGTGTTGACGACCCGCAGCGTGACGCGCTCGCGGCCGGCGTTCAGCTCGATCTCCCCGGCCACGATCCTGAGCTCGCCCGGGATCATCGGATCGGCTGGTGCAGCGTCACGAGCTTGCGGCCGTCCGGGAACGTCGCCTCGATCTGCACCTCGTCGACGAGCTCCGGCACGCCCTCCATCACATCTGCACGAGCGAGCTGCTCGCGTCCCGCCTGCATGAGCTCCTCGACCCCGCGTCCGTCGCGCGCCGCCTCGAGCACCCAGCAGGAGAGGAGCGCCACCGCTTCCGGCTCGTTGAGCTTCACGCCGCGCGCCCGCCGCTCCCGCGCCACCATGCCGGCGACGGCGAGCAGCAGCTTCTCCTGCTCGGACGGTGAGAGGCGCACTAGTCCTCCTCCGCCGCGACCAGGATCGAGAAGCCGTCGAAGACGGCCTCGCGGACGTTCGTGCCGACGCAGTCCACCGCCGGTCGCAGCTCCTCGAGCCCGTCGCGCACGCCCCGGAACGCCTCCACCTGGACGCGCAGGAAGGACGGGCTCACCTCGGTGCGCATGAAGTGCGAGCAGAACACCCGGTCGAAGTGCCCCGCCATCCCGGCGAGGCGTTGAAGCGAGGCGGTGAACTCGGCCAGGTCGGAGTCCGGGAGCTGCGCGTAGACCGGGCCCGTGTTGACGGTGTCGCCGCCGAACAGCAGCCGCTCCGCCGCGAGCTCGAGCGAGATGCAGTCGCGCGAGTGCCCGGGCGTGTGCCAGACGCGCAGGTCGCGTCCGCCCAGGTCGACCAGGTCGCCGTCCCGGAGCAGCTGCGTCGCCCGGCTCGGCTTGATCTCCCACTCGCCCCGCTCGACGCGTGTCGGGAGCGGACGCACGTCGTGCTGCCGCTCGAGCAGGTGGAAGAAGCGCCCGTCGAGCGCGCGGTAGCGATCGAAGCTCGCGACCATCGCGCGCGCGTAGTCGAGGTAGTGGCGGAGCAGCGGGCGGGGCACCGGCTCTTCGAGGCCCGGGGCGCCGAGCTCGTGGATGGCGATCTCGTCCCATTCGTGGTTCCCGCCGACGTGGTCGAAGTGGTGGTGCGTGTTCACGACGAGCACGGGCCGGCTCGTCAGCGACTCGACGACCGGACGGATCGGGGCGATGCCGCAGCCCGTGTCGATCAACGCCGCACGGTCGTCGCCCTCGACGAGCCAGGAGCAGACGTGGCCCGGCTCGGCGAGCCGCCACACACCGGGGGCCAGCTCGTCGACCGCGAACCAGTGATGGGCCGTGGAGACGAAGTCCTTCGGGAGAGCGCGTGTCGCCATCAGGCCAGGGCGCTCACGAGATAGAACACTCCGAAGGCGCCGCCGCCGAGGCCCATGACGGGCAGCAGTCGCTCCTGCCGGCGCGGCGAGCCGCCCAGGCCGCGGGCGAAGCAGACCGAGGCGAGCGCCATCGAGAGCGCCGTCCCGGCGGCGAACAGCAGGAGCGCGGCAAGCGCGAGACCCTGGTCGGAGATCCGCGCCAGCAGCAGGACGCTGATGCCGGCCGAGCCGCCCGTCCCGTGCGCGACGCCGACCGCGAACGCCTGCCAGCGCCCCCGGACCGGATGCGCGTGGAGCGGCAGGCCGTGCCGGTGCTCGACGAGGCTCCCGCGCCGCACCCGCACGAGCAGGCGCAGCGCGAGCGCGATCACGATCAGCCCGACGAGCGCCTCCGCGGCCGTCACGACGACGGGCGGCAGGTGCGCGCCGAACACGACGACGGCGCCGCCGAGGACGAGCAACGCCAGCCCGTGCCCGAGGCCCCACGCGAGGGCGAGGCGCACCGCGCGACGAGAGCGGCTCGACTCCTCCCCGGCGATCAGCGTCGTGACCGCCACGAGGTGGTCCGGATCGGTCGCGTGGCGCAGCCCCAGGAGGATCGCCACCAGCACGGTCAGCCAGACGGAGCCGTGCCCGAGCGATCCTGCGACGAAGCCGTCGAGCCTGTCCATCAGCCGGCCCCGCCCTTCGGCAGCTTGCCCGCCGCGACGAGGGAGCCGAGGACGTCCATGATGGCCCGCACGGCCAGCAGCGCGGTCGTGTCCGCGACGTCGTAGGGCGGCGAGACCTCGACGACCTCCATGCCGCAGATCCCGCTCGACGCGACGATGCGCAGGAACTCGAGCACCTCGCGCGGCATGAAGCCGCCCGGCTCCGGCCAGCCCGTCCCGGGCACGAAGCCGCAGTCGACCGAGTCGATGTCGAACGAGAGCCAGACCGCGTCGGCGCCGTCCCACGCGACCTCGAGTGCCCGCGCGGCCGCCTCCTTGACGCCCAGCTCCATCACGTCGTTGACCGACAGGATCGTCGTGCCCCGCTCTCGCGCGATCTGCACGCCGGCCCGCGGCACCTGCCAGCCGCCGATCCCGACCTGGACGAGGTTCTTCGGCGGCGCGTTCGGGATGTTCGTGGCGTGGAACCACGGCGTCGTGTGCATCCGCTCGTCGAGGTCGCGCTCCTGCGTGTCGACGTGGCGGTCGACGTGGATGATCCCGATGTTGCCCTCCACGAAGGGGGCGATCCCGCGGATGTTCGGGTAGCCGATCGAGTGGTCGCCGCCGAGCACGACCGGGAACGCGCCGGACGAGAAGATGTGGCCGACGCCGTTCGCGATCTGGTCGAACGACTTCTCGATGTTGGCCGGGATCGTGAGGATGTCGCCGACGTCGCACATCGTGAGCGACTCGCGCAGGTCGACTCCCATCTCGAAGTTGTACGGCGAGTAGAGCGCAGAGATCCGGCGGATGGCCTGCGGCCCGAAGCGCGTGCCGGAGCGGTAGGTCGTGCCCGCGTCGAGCGGCGCGCCGACGATGGCGACGTCGTACTTGCCGACCTCGCGGACGTCCTCCAGGAAGTGCTGCTTCAGGAACGTGTTGATGCCCGCGAAATGCGGCAGCTCGCCGCGCGAGAAGAGCGGGAGGGTCCGATCCTCCAGCGAGTCCGCCCCCTGGAGCCCGACCTCGAGCGCCCAGGCCTGCTCCGCCTCCCAGCCGCGCTGCGGCAGGCGTCCCTCGGCCTCGGCGGCCCAGTGGCCTTCTCCGGCCGGCCCGTGATGATGCGAATGACCCATGCAGCCTCCTGTTTAGACGCGGATCCGTGGGTCGGCCCAGCTCTGCGCGAGGTCGACCAGGAAGTTGACGAGGACGTAGACGGTGCCGAGCGCGAGGGTCACGCCTGCGATCGCGGGGAAGTCCGCGTAGGTGATCGCCTGGGCCATGTAGAGCCCGATCCCGGGCCAGGCGAAGATCTCCTCGACGACGATCACGCCGCCGAGCATGAGCCCGAACTGCAGCCCCGCCATCGTCAGCATCGGGCCGAGGCTGTTGCGCAGCGCGTGCCGCACGAGGACGGTGCGCTCCCGCAGGCCCTTCGCCCGCGCGGTGCGGACGTGGTCCTCCTGCATGACGCGGTCGAGCGAGGCGCGCAGCGTCCGCGCGAGCGCGAGCGCGGGCCCGAGCGCGAGCGCGGTGGCCGGCAGCACGAGGTGCCTGAGTGCATCGCCGAAGACGTTCAGCCGCCCGGCCAGCAGCGAGTCGAGCAGCAGGAAGTGCGTCGGCCCGCGCGGCGCGTCGAGCGTGTCGCTGACCCGCCCCGACGCGGGCAGGATCCCGAAGCGCGAGTACAGCAGGAGGATCCCGCCGAACGCCAGCACGAACACGGGCAGCGATGCCCCGCCCACGAGCAGGAGGCGCGCAACGCCGGAGCCACGCGTCCCGCCCGCGAGCGCGATGCCGAGCACGAGGCCGAGCGCGAGCGCGATCGCCCCCGCGCTCGCCGCGAGCTCGAGCGTCGCCGGCCCGAAGTCGCCGAGGTCGCTCGTGACCGCCCGCCTGCTCCGCAGCGACTCCTGCAGGTCGCCCTGGACGAGCCGTCCGAGGAACGCGACGTAGCGCTGGGGCAGCGGCCTGTCGTAGCCGAGCTCGTGTGTCTTCGCGGCGACGACGGCGGGCGACGCGCTGGCGCCGACGATCGCCCGCGCCGGATCGGCCGGGATGATGACCTGCAGGACGAAGACGATCGTCGCCAGGCCGAGCAGGATCGCGGCGAGCGCCGCGATCCTGCGTGCGATGAGTGCGGCCACCTCAGCTCCTCTTCAACGCACCGAAGCCGAGCATCCAGGGATACGCCCGCACGTGGGCCGGAGCGACGCCCGCGATGTCCTTCCGCAGGACCATCGTGTCCTTCACGTCCGCGAGGAACAGCATCTCGTGCGAGGCGATGAGCCGGCTCCCGACCTGCTTGTAGAGCTGGGTCGCCTGCGCGTCGGGCGCGCTCTGCGCCCGGTCGAGGAGTGCGTCCATCTCCGTGTCCTTGAAGCCGAGGAAGTTGAGCCCGCCGGTCGAGTACCAGCAGATGCGCGCCCAGGTGTCCGGGTGCGCGGCATCGGGCGTGTTCGTCATCATCAGGAGGTCCGGGGCGCCCTTCAGGTTCTTGATGTAGTCGTAGACCTGCGGGAGCTGCACCTCCTTCAGCGTGACCTTGTAGCCCAGCGCGCCGATCTGTCCCTGCAGCATCTCGCCGACGCGGCGCTGGACGCCCGAGTCGTCGGCCGTGTAGGCGAGGACGATGCTCCCCTTCGCCTTGGTGACCTTCGGCGCAGCGGTGCCGTAGTCGAGCTTCGGCTCACCCGGGAGGATGCCCGGCGGGTAGGCGCCGTACGGGAGGCTGCCCGAGGAGCCGTAGGCCTGCTTCACGATCGCCGGGACGTCGATGGCGTGCGCCAGGGCGGCCCGGGCCTTCGGCGAGGAGAAGGGCGCCTTGTTCGGGTTCAGGTAGAGCAGCGCCCGCAGGAAGGACGTCTGCTGCACGACCTTCAGGTTCTTGTCCTTCGCGGCAGAGGCGAGCTCCGAGGCCGGG
This sequence comes from Gaiellaceae bacterium, assembly GCA_033857015.1. Classification (GTDB taxonomy): domain Bacteria; phylum Actinomycetota; class Thermoleophilia; order Gaiellales; family Gaiellaceae; genus JAWVDX01. The sequence goes on along the minus strand of JAWVDX010000173.1, from coordinate 4,353 downwards.
AAGGAGTGCAGGATCGCGTCGAGGTCGCCCCGCTGGAGCTCGAGCCGCTGCGTCCCGATGTCCGGGACGATCGAGATCACGACCCGCTTGAAGAACGGCTTCTTGCCCCAGTACTTCGGGTTGCGGAGGAGCACGTACTGGCGCCCCCGGTCGAAGGCGCTGAGCGTGTACGGCCCGGTGCCGTCCCCGTGGGTCTGCATCCAGGTCTGGCCGAAGTCCTTGCCCGCGTTCTTGACGATCGCGCCGGGGCCGATGATCTTCGGGCCCCAGCTCGAGGCGAGGTAGGCGAGGAACGGGCCTATCGGCGTCTTGAGCGTGATGACGAGCGTGAGCTTGTCCGGGGTCGCCATGCTCTTGACCGGCGCGAGCATGTACGCGGGCGCCTGATTCACCGCGAGGCGGCGCTTCAGGCTGGCCTTGACCGCCTGCGCCGTCATGGGCGAGCCATCCTGGAACTTCACGCCCGGCTGGAGCTTGAACGTGTACGTCTTCTTGTCCGGCGAGACCGTCCACGAGCGGGCGAGGCTCGGCACGATCTTGGTGGAGCCGGGCGCGTACTTGAGCAGCCCCTCGTACACAGAGAGGATCACCGAGTTGCCCTCGATGTCGTAGAAGATGTCCGGGTCGGGGACGCTCATGTCGGCGAGGAAGCCGACGCGCAGCGTGTCCCCTCCGCTTGCCTTCGCCGTGCGGGGACTGCCGACAGCAGCCGACGCGACGAGCAGGAGGGATGCGGCGACGGCGGCCAGCAGGAGGAGGCGTGTTCTCATCGGGATGTCCTTTCGCGGTAATGGAGCAGCCGTGCGAGCCCGTCGCCGGCGAGGTTGGCGGAGAAGGCCAGGAGCGCCACCGCAAGCGCGGGGAAGAGCGGCACCCAGGCGTGGCCGAGCAGGTAGTCGAGCCCGCGCGCGCTCATCGCGCCGAGCTCGGGGGACGGTGGCGGAGCGCCGAGCCCGATGAACGAGAGCCCGGCGAGGGCGAGCACGAGGTTGCCGACGTCGAGCGACATCGTGACGACGATGGGCGGGAACGCCCCGGGGAGGAGGTGGCGCAGCGTCAGCCGTACGGCGCCGACGCCCGAGACGCGGGCCGCGTCGGCGTGCGGCCGCGCCGCCAGGGCGCGCACCTCGCCGCGCACGATGCGTGCGTACCAGGGCCACCAGACGATCGAGAGCGCGATCAGCGAGTGGAAGAGGCTCGGGCCGAGCGAGGCCACGACAGCGATGGCGAGCACGGTCGCCGGCAGGGCCAGGAAGAGGTCGGTGATCCGCATCAGGAGCCCGTCCACGATCCCCCCGGTCGCACCGGCGACGAGCCCGACGAGCGCGCCGAACGCCGCGCTGACCGAGATGACCGCGATGGCGGAGAGCCACGACTCGCGGATCCCGAGGAGGACGCGCGAGAAGATGTCCCGCCCGATCTCGTCGGTGCCGAACCAGGCGCCGGCCGACGGGCCGTGCAGCGCGCCGGCGGAGAGGGTGTCGCTCGCTCCGTGCGGGGCGAGCAGGGGGGCGGCGAGGCTGACGAGCGTGATGACGGCGAGCGCCGCGACGCCGAAGCGCTCCGCATAGGTGAGGTGGCCCGCACCGGCCGTCAGGCGCGGCAGCGCACGGCCCAGCCGGCCGCGTGCTCCGAGCAGCGGGAGGGCGCGCGGCTCTGCCTCGGGCGCGACGGCCTCGGCCACCGTCACGCGACTCCCTCCAGCACGGGCAGGCCTGGCACCGCGGCGAGCAGCTCCTGCGTGTACTCGTGCTGCGGCGCCCCGAGCACGTCCTCGGCGTGGCCGCGCTCAACGATCTGCCCGTTGCGCATGACGACGATCTCGTCCGCGATCGCCCGGGCGACGGCGAGGTCGTGTGTGACGAAGAGCAGCGCGATCCCGAGCCGGTGGCGCAGCTCGGCGAGCAGGTTCAGCACCTGCGCCGCCAGCGAGACGTCCAGGGCGGAGACCGGCTCGTCGCAGGCCAGCAGTCGCGGCGGGACGACGATGGCCCGCGCGATCGCCGCGCGCTGGCGCTGCCCGCCGGAGAGCTGCTTCGGCAGCGCGCCGAGCGTCTCGATGCCGAGCCCGACCGCTTCGATCGCCTCCTCCACGCGAGCGGCCCGCTCGCCGCGGGGCACGCCGGCGACGGCGAGGCGCTCGCGCAGGTGCGCGCCGATCGAGAGCCAGGGCGTCAGCGACGCGCCGGCGTCCTGGAAGACGAGCTGCGGACGCTCGCCCGTCAGCTGCACCGATCCACTCGTCGGCTCGACGAGCCCGATGACCGTGCGCAGGAGCGTCGTCTTCCCGGAGCCGGACTCGCCGACGATCGCCAGCGCCCCGCCGGCCGGCACCTCGATGCTGACGTGGTCGAGCGCGCGCAGGGTGACCCGCTCGCGACTCAGCTTCCTGCCGCGGACGCGGTAGTCCACGACGAGCTCGCGGGCGACGAGCGCGGGCCCGTCCTCGAGGGAGGCGCCGGGGTCGAGCGGCGCGGTCGCCTCGGCGGCCGGCCAGGCGGCGAGCGCTCCGGGGCGATGGCACTCGATCCGCTCGCCGTGCCTCGTCTGCGGCGCCGGCGCCTCCGCGCAGAGCGCGTCGCTCACCGGGCAGCGGGGCGCGAACGCGCAGCCGTCCGGGAGGTCGCGGGGATCCGGGGGCCGGCCGGGGAGCGAGGCGAGCCGCTCGCCGCGGACGCGATCCAGCCGAGGACGGCTCGCCATCAGGCCGACGGTGTAGGGGTGCTGGTGCTCGCGGAGCAGCGTCCAGGCGGCGCCCGCCTCGACGATGCGCCCCGCGTAGGCGACCGCGATCCGGTCGCAGATCTGGGCCGCGACGCCGAGGTCGTGCGTCACGAGGAGGACGGCGGTGCCGAGCTCGCGCCTGAGCTCCGCCAGCAGGTCGAGCACGCCCGCCTGCACCGTGACGTCGAGCGCCGTCGTCGGCTCGTCCGCGACGATGAGCCGCGGCGAGCGCGCGATGGCCATCGCGATCATGACCCGCTGGCGCAGCCCGCCGGAGAGCTCGTGCGGGAACTGCTGGAGCCGCCCCGCTGCATTCGGGATGTGCGCCCGCTCGAGCAGCGCCGCGACCGCGCCCCGTGGAGCCCCGCCGGCCGCCTCGGAGACCTGCCGCCCGATGCGCATCGTCGGGTTGAGCGAGGTCATCGGATCCTGGAAGACGGCCCCGATGTAGACGCCGCGCCGGGCACGTCGCTCGCTGTCCGGCGCCGAGAGCATGTCGAGGCCGCCGAGGTCGACCCGGCCGCTCACCACCGGAGCGGGCGCGCGCGGCAGGAGCCCGAGCGCGGCGAGGCCCAGCATGCTCTTGCCCGAGCCAGACTCGCCGACGAGCCCGACGACCTCGCCCGCTTCGACCTCGAGGCTGGCGCCCCGCACGGCGCGCACCCCTCCCGGGAAGGTGACATGGAGGTCGTCGACCTCCAGCACGCGCTCGAGGCTGCTCACGCGACCGGCTGCGCCAGCTCGCTGAACGCCTCGAGCACCTCGGCGCTCGTGACGCGCGCGTCCCGCTGGAGATAGGCCATCGCCCGGAGCGACGCGTCGTGCGCCTCGACCGAGGAGCCGCCGACGCAGTCCTCGACGACCCGGAAGCGATAGTCGTGCTGGTGCGCGTCGACCGCGGTGTAGTGCACGCACACGTCGGTGAGCGCGCCGACGAGCACGAGCGTCTCCGCTCCGTAGCTCCGCAGCACGAGGTCGAGCTCCGTGCCGAAGAAGCCGGAGTAGCGGCGCTTGCGGATCAGGTACTCGTCCAGCTCGGGCTCGAGCCCGTCCGCCAGCTCGGTTGCCAGCTCGCCCTCGACGCAGTGCGGGCCCTCGGCGCCGTCGAGCTCGCGGCCGAAGTCGACGCCGGAGGGCTTGTGCACCTCCTGGATGAACACGACCGGGATGCCGGCCTCCCGCGCCCGGGCCACGAGCTCGCGGACGCGGGCGTGCCGCCCGGCCGCGCCCGCCATGATCGGGATGCCGGTGATCTCCTCGCCCAGCAGCTCGCCCTTCTGGACGTCGATCACAACCAGTGCCGGCCTGCCGACAAGAATCAACCGCGACCTCGCTGCCGTCGTGCGGGGAACGTACGAATAGGGCGACGCTACGAGGTCAACGAGTCGCAGAGGTCAAGCAGCCGTTTCCAGTCCGTGAACGGCGAAGCACCGCTGTGTTTCGAGGCTCCCTTGCGCCTCAGTTATGAAACTGCTAGTTTAGTTTTTAAATAACGACACGACGGGCACGAAAGGAGCAGTCATGCAGAAGGAACAGCTCAAGACCGCGCCGCTCGGGAACACAGGGCTCGAGATCTCCCGCGTCGGCTTCGGCGCCTGGGCGATCGGCGGCGGAGGCTGGGAGTTCGGC
>JAWVDX010000172.1:0-5699 GCA_033857015.1 Gaiellaceae bacterium | reverse complement strand
CGTTGCTGAGCGGTAGATCGCCGAGCGCACGAGCGGGTGGCGAAAATGCGCTTTGCTGTTGATCTCGATCAGGCCGGCCGACTTCGCCGGCTCAAGCGCCGCGCCCGCGATCCCGAGCCGTTCGGCTGCCCGCCCCCAAAGCGCCGGGTCGCCCAGAGGCTCCGCCGCCGCGACCAACAACAGACTCTGCGTGTCCGGTGGGAGGGCCTCGAGCCGTTTCACAAAGCTGTCCTCGATCCTCCCCGACAACGACAGCGCGCCGGGCAACGCGAACCCCCCGGCAAGCTGCGCCGCGGTGAGACCCCGGGGGAGTTCGAGCAGAGCCAGGGGGTTTCCCCGTGTCTCGGCCAACAGCGCGTCGACGACCCCCTCGCCCAACCATCCCGGGATGACCGACACCAAAAGCGATCGCGCATCGGCAGCTCGAAGCCCCTCGACAACCAGCTCGGGCAGACCGGTGAACAGGTCGCTCCGCTCACGCGTGGCGAACACCATCACGACCGACTCCGCCAGCAGCCGTCGCGCCACGAACGCCAGGCACTGGGCGGATGCCTGGTCTAGCCACTGCGCGTCATCGACCACGCAAACGCTTCTTGTCGAGGCTTGAGGTCCGACCGGGAGAAGAAGTACGGCCTCGAGCTCGACGAGGCGATGTCGCTGGTCGACGCGGCGGGCAAGCTCGATCAGCGGCCGCCGCCGAGCGACGAGCTGCGCGGCCGGATCGTCGCAATGCGTGCGACGGGCAAGACATGGAAGGCGATCGCCGCGGAGCTCGACATCGCGGAATCGACCGCGATCTACCACGCCAACCGCACCGTTGCACGCCCGATGCCGCGCTACCGCCCGGTGATCGCGACCCTCACGCTCGCCGGCCTACGCGTCAGCGAGCTCTGCGCGCTCAACCGCGAGCACGTGGACCTCGCGCGTCGCGAGCTTCGAGTGCTCGACGCCAAGCCGCCGGCGGGGGTGCGCCGCGTCGACATCCACGACGATCTCCAGCACGAGCTCGCCGCGTACAAGGCCGCGCGCGGTGCTGCGTGGGAGCCGGGCGAGCCGGCGTTCGTGAACGCGCGCGGCAAGCGCTGGACCCGCAACGCCATCGCCCAGCACGTGATCCCGCCCGCCCTGGAAGAGGCCAACGGCCAGCGGGTCAGGGCGGGGCTCCCTCCGATCCGCGACGAGGTCACCCCGCACACACTGCGCTACACCTGCATCGCGTCGCTGTTCGCCGCTGGCGCCGACCAGGAGTACGTGGCGGATCAGGTTGGACACGAGGACGTCACGACCACCAACCGCATCTACCGCTACGTGCTGCAGCGTCGACGGCGGGGCGAGATCGGGCGTCGGCGCCAGCTGGCGATGCGCGAGTCTGCGTCGGATGTCGGGCGGTCGGAGGACTTGCCGACACGCGCGCGAGAGATCTGAGCTCCGCGCAGTGCGGCTGGTTCTGCCCTGCAGACGTGCACGCGAGCGGATCCCGAGCTTCGGGAGATCCCGCGGCCGACTCACGCGGATCGCCATCGGCCAGCCGGTCAGGGCGCCAAGCGCGAGCTCGGTGAGTCCCGAGACGACCAACCCGTCCATCTGCGTGGCGTTCCGTGCAGCCTGGCGGGCTCGTCGGTTGCGGAGGTCTCGATTCATGGGATCTCCACTTTGGCGACGGCGACGGCGGTCGTTCGCTCGGCGATGTAGAACGGCAGGAGTTGCAGCGCCGCGCCCTCCGACGAGGCGCTGACGACCCACCAGATCTCGTGTCCGCCGAACCGGCAAGAGCTGACGGCCGGCCGGCGACGCAGCGGACTGTCGTGGCCGGCGAACGAGGCGAATGCGACCCCACATTCTCGGGCGTCGTGTGCGTGATGAAGGAGGTAGCGCGGCATCACGCGCCCTCTCCACGGCGGACGGCGACGACGACGACACGGATCGCACGGCTGGACGCCGTGGAGTCCTCGGGGTCGTCAATGAGCGACTGGTGGGTCGATCCGGCGATGGTGCGGTGGAACGCGTTGCTCGACAGCGCAGCCAGGTCGTTCTGGTGCTGGGTCCATCCCGGCTGGGAGCCATTGCTGGCCGTGACGACTCCGAGCGGGCGGCTCCCGAGCGTGTCGAGCTGTGCGGCCTGATGCAGCTGGGCGGGCATCTGCTCGACGTCGCGCACGAACTGCCGCGCCTGGGCGACCGGCTCGCCGGCCTTGGGGTCGAAGAGCAGCCGCGCGATGCCTGTCCGAGCAACGGTCGGGACGATGTCCAGCACAGAGCCCATGTCCGCTGCGGTGTGGGTCTGGCGTGGATGCATCGAGTCCAGGAGCACGACCCCCCCGACATCGGCCGGGTAGCGGTCCGCGTAGCTGAGGACGAACATGCCGCCGAGCGAGTGCCCGGCCAGGACGTATGGGCCCGGCACGTGGGCGCGCTCGAGCAGCACGTGGAGATCGCGCGCCGCGTCCGCGTCGGGGGCGACATCACTGCGACCGTGCCCGGCGCGGTCGTACACGCACACCCGTGTGGTGCGGGCGACCTCGGGTGCGATCCGGCGCGCCATGGCCGTCGCCGTCTCGCCGAGGCCCGGCTCGAGCACGACCGTCGGGGCTCCGGAACCCACGCAGCGGATGTTCAGGCGGTGTCCGCCGACGTCCACGAGCCGATCACCGGCGACCGGAGCGGCGCCTCCGCGGCCGGCGCTGCTCGCGACCGTCTCGTAGCTGCAGCCCGCGGCCGTGAGCGCCATCACCGCGAACACCGGGTACAGCAGCCGCGCCCGCGTCTGAAAGGTCATCCAGACGACGAGCGCGAGGAGCAGCGGCGGCCAGATCCAGCTCAGGGTGTCGAGCGCCTGCGCGCTCGGCGTGAGGATCACGAGCGTGGCACCGCTGAGACCCAGCACGACGGCGGGCACCGCCGCCCAGCGGGATGAGCGCGTCAGCAACGCCCAACCGATTGCGAATCCGATCAGGATCGCTCCGGTAATCGAGCCCTCGCTGCCGCCGGCGAACGGTCCGGCGACGAGTGCGATGGCGGAGACGGTGCCTGCGAGCAAGGAGCCCGCTATGGCTTTCGCCGAGGTGTGAGTCGTGTGCGTGGACATGAGGCTCCTAGTGGATGGCGACGCGCGGAGCGAGTCGCAGCTTGGGGAGGAAGACGGCCGCGGCAGGGATGACGACGAGGGCCATGAGGCCGGCCAGCCCGGAGAGTCCTGCGAGGGCCAGGAACCCGTCGCCGATGCCGGCGGCGGTGAGGCCGGTCGAGCCGGCGGCGAGGGTTGCGACCGCAGCGATGCCGATCGACCCGCCGATCTCGTGGCCGGTCGTGTTCAGCCCGGACAACATGCCGGTCTCGTCGTCCGCCGCGCCGGTCATCACCGACACCGACACGGACACGAGGACGAGGCCGAGCCCGAGACCGGCGACGAGCATGCCGGGGAGGAGGTCGCTGAGATAGCTGCCGCCGGCGTCTGCTGTGGACAGCAGCAAGAGTCCGGCGGCGGCAGCGGTGAAGCCCGCCACCATCGGGACCCGGATGCCGGCGTGGGTCATCACGTGGCTGCCGGCATGGACTCCGGCCGCGAGCGCGAAGGCGAGCGGCAGGAAGGCAAGCCCGGTCACGAGGGGTCCGGTACCGAGGACGTCTTGCATGTACAGCGAGGCGAGCAGGAACAGGCCAAAGAGCGCGCCAGCCGCTGTGAGCATCAGGAGGAGTCCGCCGCCCACGGCGCGGTCGGCGAGCCGGTCGAGGCGCAGCAGCGGGTGAGTCGTGCGGCGCTCGACGGCGACGAACGCGGCCAGGACGGCGATGCCCGCTCCACCGGTGAGGAGAACCTCGGCGGACGGCCAGCCGGAGTCGGCAGCCTGGGAGAGCGCATACACGATCCCGGCGAGACCGGTCGTGGCGAGGGCGGCGCCAGGAAGGTCCAGTCCGCTCCAGCGCGGGGCGGCCGAGTCCGGGGCGATCATCCTGCGGGCGGCAATGGCGAGGCAAAGGCCGACGGGCGCGTTGATCAGGAAGATCGCCTGCCAGCCGACGAGTTCGGTGAGGGCGCCGCCGACGAGAACTCCGACCGCGGCGCCGGCGCCGCCGACCGCGCCCCAAGCTGCGAGGGCGTGCGCGCGCGGCGTTCCCTCGCGGAAGGTGCGCATCAGGATCGACAGCGCCGCGGGGGAGAGCATCGCGGCGCCCAGGCCCTGCGCGCCCCGTGCGACGAAGAGCGCCTCGGCGCTCGCGGTCATCGCGGCAGCGATCGAGGCGAGGGTGAAGAGGCCGAGCCCGGTCATGAACATGCGGCGGGGTCCGACGAGGTCGGCGGCGCGGCCACCGAGAAGGAGCAGGCTGCCGAAGATGAGCGAGTAGCTGGTGATCGTCCAGCCGATGTCGCCGCCGGCGATGCCGAGGCCTTCGGCCATGTCGGGCAGCGCGACGTTGACCGCCGTGATGTCGAGGATGACCATCAGCTGGGCGGCGCAGAGGACGAGCAGCAGTTGCTTGAGGCGCTTCTTGTTGGGGGGTCCGTTGAGCATGGCTCCACCTTGCTCGCCCTCGCGCTCCTCGACATCGGGGCAGCACCCTGAGATCGTCCGAGGCGTCACCTTCGCGCTCGCAGACACCCTCGTAGGCCGCACGGATGAGCTCCGACGGATCGACGACGCCCTCGACGGGTTGGCGGGTGGTGAGGCGGGCGCCGTCGAGGTCGTGGGCGCTGCCGGGATCGGCAAGACGCGGCTGCTGGCCGAGGTCGCCGCTCGCGCCGATGCGCGCGGGCACATCGTGCTCAGGGGCGCGGCCGCAGACCTCGAGCGCGATATCGCCTTTCACGTGTTCATCGAGGCGCTCGACGAGTACGTCGAGAGCGCCGAGCCGCGCCGCCTCGGCAATCTTCCCGAAGAGGTGAGAACGGAGCTCTCGCGCGTGTTCCCGTCCCTGGCACATCTCGGCCGCGCCGACGCCGTCAGACTCCAGGGCGAGCGCTTCCGGATCAACCGAGCCGTCCGAGAGCTCCTCGAACGACTCGCAGCGACCAAGCCGCTCGTGCTCATCCTCGACGACTTCCACTGGGCCGACCCGGCCTCGGTCGACCTGGCGGGCAGTTTGCTCCGGCGGCTGCCGTCCGCTGCTGTGCTCCTTGTCTTCGGAGCGCGGCCCCACCACGGCTCGATGCGCCTGACCAGCACGCTCGACCGTGCGCTGAGAGAGCGCGCCCTTACCCGGATCGAGCTCAACCCGCTGACCAGCGCTGAAGCCGCCGAGATGCTCGGGCGACCCGACGCCGACCAGACGACGGCTGCGCTCTTCGAGGAATCCGGCGGGAATCCGTTCTACCTCGAGCAGCTCGCGCGGTCGCCCGAACTGGCCGATCGCGTCTCCGGCGGCCCCCAGGTCTCAGTCGATGGTGTCCGCGTCCCACCGCTCGTCCTGACGGCGCTGACGGAGGAACTCGCCCGGCTGTCCCCGCTGGCCCGACGCGCGCTCGAGGGCGCGTCGGTGGCGGGTGATCCGTTTGAGCCCGAGATGGCGGCAACCGCGGCCGGCATCGCCGAGCAGGAGGCGATGGACGCCATCGACGAGTTGCTCGCCGCTGACATCATCCGCGCGACGGACGTCCCAAGGCGGTTCCGGTTCCGCCATCCCATTGTGCGTCGCGCGGTCTACGAGTCCGCCCCCGGGGGCTGGCGCATCGGTGCGCACGAGCGAGCCGCGGAGGCGCTGAT
>JAWVDX010000171.1:0-4424 GCA_033857015.1 Gaiellaceae bacterium | reverse complement strand
TAGCCGATCCGGCCGACGGTGAGGTCCCCGCCGATGCTCACGGTGGCCGCTAGTTCAGTGTGTTCGGTGCTCCGTGTCATGTGACGGCACCTTTGCGGGTCGGTTAGCGGTTGAGGAAGTCCACGATGTCGTCGGCGAACTGCTCCGGGTACTGGTCGAGGAAGCCGTGGTTGGCGTCTGGGTAGATGCGGAGCTCGGCGTTTGGGAGTTGCTCGGCGAGTAGGCGGCTGTTCTTCGTGTGCATCATCCGATCGTCGTCGCCGTTGGCTACGAGCGTGGGTTGCGTGATGGCGGCGAGGCGGTTGAGCCTCGAGGTGTCGGGGATGCCCCAGGCTGTGATCGCGGTGAGCTGGGCGTCGCGGGTTGCGAGGTCGGTTGGGGCGTCGCGGTTCTCTTGCCGCTGGTAGGCGCGCTGGAGGTATTCCGCTCCCTTGGCGCGGCTCTCCTCCGACGGCGAGAAGAACAGGCTGAGCAAGTCCTCGGCGGTCGGCTGATCGGCTGTGGCGTGGGCGAAGACCGTGTCGGACCAGCGATGCAGGTCTGGGCCGCCCTGGGGAGCGGTTCCGGCCAAGACGAGGCGGCGAACCAGGCGCGGACGAAGCAGCGTGAGCTCCTGCGCGACGTAGCCGCCGAGTGAGAAGCCGAGGATGTCGACTTGCTCGAGGCCGAGCGTGTCGATGAAGACGAGCGCGTCGCGAGCCATGTCGTGCACGTTGTCGGGAACGACTCCGGTCGAGCCGGCGACGCCGCGGTTGTCGAGCAGGATGACTTCGCGATCCTGGGCGAGCCGGTCGACGAGCGCTGGGTCCCAGCTGTCGAGGTTGCCGCGGAAGTGCTGCAGGCAGATCAGCGGCGGCGCGTCCGTCTGCTCGTTGCCGAAGCGGCGGTAGCTGAGCGAGTCTCCGTGGACTTGAATCGACTGGTTTGGGGCGGTCAGCTGGCTGCCGGTCGCGTGTGAGCTGGTGACGCGGCTGCGTTCATCTGTAGTGGTCATGTATCCCCTCCTCTTTGTGATCGCGGCTGCGTGCGACGGTCGAGTGTGTTGCTTGGAGCAACTGACTCTAGCAGAGGTCTGTTGCTTCATGCAACCCAATCGCTACACTGCTTCTATGCTCAAGCGAAACTACGACGGTCAGGAGTCCTGCTCGGTCGCGCAGGTGCTCGAGGTGATCGGCGAGCGCTGGACCTGGCTGATCATCCGCGACGCCTTCCTCGGCCTGACCAGATTTGTCGAGTTCGAGCAGAGTCTCGGGATCGCACGCAACGTGCTCACCGATCGTCTCAACCGACTCGTCGAAGAGGGGATCTTCGAGCGCGTGCTCTACCAAGAACGCCCAGCCCGGTATGAGTACCGCCTGACGCAAAAGGGCTCCGACCTGTTTACGGCTCTGAACGCGCTGCGGCAGTGGGGCGACCAATACCTGAGCGCCGAGCCGATGCGACTCCTCCGCCGGAAACACGACAAAACGCCGGTCATCGCAGCGCTTGTCCCCGAGGGAGCGCCCATCCTCGCCGCCGACGAGATCGAGCTCGTACCGGGACCAGGATTCCCGCACCAAGCGCGCGGCAAGTGATCCGGCTCTAGAAGGGAGGCGGCGTGTCAGGCCCATTCATCTTCATCGCGACCAACCGACTCAAGCCAGGAAAGCTCGCCGACGAGAAGAAGCGAATTCCAGGACTCGTCGATTTCATCGAAACGAACGAACCACGGCTGATCGCGTTCAACGAGTACGTCAACGATGACGGCACCGAGGTCGCGGTCGTCCAGATCCACCCCGATGCCGACTCGATGGCGTTTCACATGGAGGTCATTGCCGAGCGCGCTGCCGCCGCATATGCGGAGACGCTCGAAGCAACGACCGGCATCCAGGTGTTCGGTATGCCGAGCAACGCGGTCATCGAAATACTGGAGCGCCAGGCCGGAGTCGGCGTGCCGCTAACGGTCAAGTCGTCCCACCTCGGCGGCTTCACGCGCTGACCTCTGTAGCGGGTGGTGGCCTGCGCGGAGGGCTGCTGGTAGCAACGCAGCAGGAGCGCTGACCCTTCTCGCAACAAAAAGGCCCTTTTTACAGGGCCTTTTTATGGGCGGTACTGGGCTCGAACCAGTGACCCCCAGCTTGTCGAGCTGGTGCTCTCCCAACTGAGCTAACCGCCCTGGGGCGCCGATTCTAGCCGGAGCGGCGGTGGAGGCGCTGCATCAGAAGATCTCGGGGCACCACGGCTTGACGGACGTGGCGAACAGCGCGTCCGCTCGCGCGACCGCCCCGGGTCGCAGCTCCTCGGCGAGGCGTGCACGGATCAGGTCGGCGAACGTGAAGCCGCCGAGGTACACCGAGCCGAGCGCGTCGACCGGCAGGCTGATGTCCGCAGCCGCGTCGGTGCGCTCGCACCCGCCCCCGGAGACACGCCAGCGCCCGTCGTTCCAGGAGCAGAGCCCGTCCTGCACCTGGAGCACGACCTCGCCGTCGCCCGCGTAGCTGCGCGCGGAAAGCGCAGGCGCCAGGTCGACGATGCGGATCCACAGCCCGTCCCCGATCGTGAAGCCCATGCGCCGGTTCTCCACCAGCTTGAGCTGCAGCTCGTGGTCGACCGGGAGCAGATCGCAGGTGACGTGCTGCACCCAGTCGATGCCGACGAGGTAGCGCCAGAGCGCATCCGTCGCCGCCGGCTCGTCGCCCATCGCCTCGACGACCTGCACGCGGCCGATCGAGCTCCCGTGCTCGAAATGCTGGTGGTGCCGGTACATCGCGTAGCCGGCGGGCCGCCCCTCGAGCTCGGCGACCACGTACATCTTGATCCCGCCACCGTCGCGGCTCCAGAGGGGGTCGTCGAGGATGCGGAGCCGCCACCAGTCCTCCGAGCGGCTCGGCATCCCGGGGCGCTGCTTGCGCACGGCCTCGTGAATCGGCGGGAAGAGCGTGCGCGCCTCGTCGACCGTGACGAACCGCACCTCCGCGCCCGGCACCGGGTCGCCGCGCAGCGCCCCGTGGACGCGGGGGAGGGAGATCTCGCCCATGAGCGCCGCAAGGCCGAAGCCGAAGCGCCCGTAGATCCCGCCCTCGGACGCGAACAGCGCCGCGACTGCCTCGCCGCGCTCGTGCGTGTCGTTGAGGAGCCGGCGCATCATCGCGCTCAGCACGCCCCGCCGCCGGTGCGTCGGCGACACGCCGACGACGGTCACCCCGCCGACGTCGAGCTCGCCGCCCGGCACGCTGAGCCGGAACGGGAAGGAGCCCGCGCCGCCGACCGCGACGCCGTTCGTCCAGGCGGCGAGCAGCCGCTCCGGCGGCAGCAGCGGCGTGAAGCGCGCCAGCGTGTCCTCGTCCGGGACGTGCCCGAAGAACTGCCAGATCGGCTTCAGCCCGTCGGTGTACTCCTCGAGCGTGCAGGGGCGGATCTCGAGCTCCATGCGCGACACCCTATAGACGCGCCGAGCGCTTCCTCAAGACTGGGTCAGAGTGCGTTGACGCACCCTGGGAATGCCTGTAAACAGAACCGAGATGCGACGCAGACCCCTCCTGATGCTCGCACTCGCCCTGGTTGCCGCCGGCTCGCTCTCCGTCGCCGGTTGCGGCGGCGGCAGCGCGAGCACCAAGGTCAGCTCCGCCAAGGATCGCGTCGTCGTCGGCTACTACGCCGACTGGGACATGTACGTGCGCGGCTTCCCGATCTACCTCCCGCTCAGCGAGGGGCAGTCGAAGCGGCTCTTCGACGCCGCGCACATCACGCACATGAACTACGCCTTCGCCAAGATCGACTACGTCCAGTCCATCGTCGCCGACAGGAAGGTGGAGACGACCACGGTCGTCGTCCAGCCGGGCGCGCCCTCGTTGCCCGCGAACACGGTCGGGCTCGGGAAGCTGAAGGCGGCCTTCGCGCCCGCGCCGGTGGCCGTCTCCTCGGGCGGCGGCAAGACGACCTTCACGATCCGCAGCACCGGCACCTTCGTCGACACCTCCGCCGCGGCGAAGATGACCCAGCTCGCGATCGACTTCCCGCAGGCGGAGATCACGACCAGCACGAAGGTGATCCCGGCCAAGGTGAAGACGACGCCGACGATCGTCCAGGTCGACCAGATGACCGACCCGATCAACTTCAAGAACCTGGTGCGCCTGAAGAAGGAGTTCCCGAAGCTGAAGACGCTGATCTCGATCGGCGGCTGGACGCTCTCCGACAAGTTCTCGAGCTCCCTCGCCACCGACGGTGAACGCGCCGCGCTCGCCAGGAGCGCGCTCGCCTACATGAAGCTGAACCACTTCGACGGGATCGACATCGACTGGGAGTTCCCGGTCTGCTGCGGCGACAAGACGGCGAAGGCGTACGCGGTCTTCAACAACGGGGCGGCGCGCTACTCACCGGACGACAAGCACAACCTCACGCTCTGGCTGCAGGAGCTGCGCCGCCAGCTCGACGACCTGGGCAAG
>JAWVDX010000170.1:0-4749 GCA_033857015.1 Gaiellaceae bacterium | reverse complement strand
GCCCCTGCCCCGCTGCACCGAGCACGCGGCGCACGAACGCCTGCGCCGCGGCGCGGTTCGCGCTCGCCTTCACCACGGCGATCTCGTACTTCACCGTCGGCTGCGCCTGCACGGGAAGCGTCAGCGAGTGCACCCTCGACCCGGCGACCCGCGCATCCGTGACGTACACGAACCCCGCGTCCGCCTCGCCGAGCGACACCTTGGCCAGGATCGAGCGCGCGTCCCGCTCCTCGCTGACGACGTTCTTCAGCGCGGCGCCCAGCCCCATCCGGGCGAGCACCTTGCGCGTGTAGTCGCCAATCGGAACACCTGCCGCGCCGATCACGAGCTTGATCCCCTTGCGGCGGAGATCCGCCGGCTTGCGGATGTGCGCCGGGTTCGCCGCCGGGACGATCAGCACGAGGCTGTTCGTCGCGAACACGACCGGCCTGAGGACGAGCCCCTTCTGGAAGGCGAGTTGCGCGTACTTCGGGCTCGCGGCGGCGAACACGTCGGCGGGCGCACCGGCGCCGAGCTGGGCGTAGAGCCGGTCGGAGCCGTCGAAGTCGTAGCGGGGCGCCTTGTCGACTCGCGGGAAGACGGTCGCGAGCGAGGAGGCCGCGAACACGGTCAGCCGCGGGCTGGAGGCGGCAGCTCCTGGAAGGAAAAGCGCTCCGAGCGCGAGCGCCACGGCGCAGCGCTTCACCGCTCCACCATCACGGAGGTCGCCTTCACGATCGCGGTGCCGGGCCCGCCGACCT
Organism: Gaiellaceae bacterium; assembly: GCA_033857015.1. Classification (GTDB taxonomy): domain Bacteria; phylum Actinomycetota; class Thermoleophilia; order Gaiellales; family Gaiellaceae; genus JAWVDX01. The sequence continues at coordinate 4,009 of JAWVDX010000170.1, read as the reverse complement.
CGAGCCGGAGCTCCTCCACGGCCTCGCGCGTGACGATCGCGACGACGCGCGCCGGCTCGGTCACGGTCAGCTCGACGCGTGCGAGGAGGCCGTCGATCTCGATGGACGTCACCGTCCCGCGGAGACGGTTGCGCGCCGAGCTCGTCGCCGGCTCGCCGCCGCGCAGCCGCGCCACCTCGGCCGCGGAGACCAGGCGCCGATTCGCGCTGTCGCGCACCGTCTTGATCCGGCCGGCGCGATCCCAGCGCCGCAAGGTGTCGATGCTGATCCCGAGCTGGCGCGCCGCCTCGCTCGCGCTCATCGTCGTATGCCTAGGCATTGCCTAGGAGTCTACCGCCTAGCGGCGCCAGGGGCAGCCCGAGCGATACGATCCCGGCGGGCCCCCATCGACTAGCGGCCCAGGTCACAGCCCTTTCAAGGCTGCAGCGCGGGTTCGAATCCCGCTGGGGGCATTTCGGCCCGCATGGTTACGCGGTTTGGCTCAACCATGCGGGTCGTTCGTGTCAGGGATGCCGGGGAATGCTCGCCGCGTGCGTGCACCGGTGCTACCCCGTCGAGATGTGTCCCCCGTGGCTCAGAAAACGCGGAGATCCCAGAGGTCTGCCACTTCTTGGAGGTCTGCCATCGTCCGCGTGATCGATCTCCGCTCGAGTTCCTCGGTCGCCGTCCTCTCGAAGAAAGCCCAGCACTCCCATTGCGTGTCGAGACGTGACAGATAGCGAATGCCCGCGTACATCGGCGCGCCGTCTTCGTCGAGACGAGTCCACGCCCAGTGAGAGATCAGTCGCGTGATGCGCCGATCGCCGCCCCGGATCGTCGGCACGTCGAGCTCAACCGCACCGTAGGTTGCAATCACCGCCCGCAGGTTCGGCATACCCCAAAGCGCCGTCCGCGTTGACTGCGATTCAACGTCCAGGAATACAGCGTCCTCGAGAGCCTTTACGCGGACCGCGAGCCGCCTATGGCGCCAATCTGCTGGTAGTTCTCCGGGAGGAAGGAATCCTTGCTGTTCCCAGTCAGCACGGACGAGAGCCGCCAGACTGGTGTCTGGACGAAAGCGCGCCAGCGTCTCGCCGAAGCAAGCCCGAAGCGATGTGGCGAAGTAGACGACGCGGTAGTTCCCGCTTGGGCTGTCGAACCGATTCCCTGCGAGAGGGCTGTTCAGTTCATCAGGCGTCAATGACGGGCGAGGTTCGTACGGGTCCGTTGCTTGCCCGATCCGCCAGACACCACCGGCTGGCAGTTCACAGCTTTCGCACTCCGGCTTGTTGCCTGGCGTCACCCAGCCAGCGTAAACGACTTAACAGCCACGATCACTTCGCGAAGCTGCCCCGCCCGCAGAGCTTCAGCAGGCGCAGTGTCGTCCAACTGCGGGTTCAGACCGATGAACCACGCGCGCACGGTGTGTTCACTGTCGCGCACGAGGAGCATCTGCATCACCTGGAAGGCGGTGCGGATGCGCGCCTCCGCGACATCCGCACGCGGCGCCTGCTTCGCGTCAATCCAGCGTCCAATCGTCTTTGGATCCACGCCGGCGATATGCGCGAGCAACGACCGCCCGAGCGCTTCGTCTAGGACGCGGACAAGGTCGGGCAGATTCGTTTCGACGGCGCGGCGATGCGCCCGCTCAGCGGCTGTCATAGCGACGCTCATAGGTCAGTCCTCCGTTCGATCTAGGTGGGTGGCAAGCCCAGACCTTGCTCTGTTGTATCACATACGTCCCACTGTACGACCCTGCAATACCCCTTCTTAGGTATCTTTAACGACTGTTTAACGACTCTCTCACGTCCTCCGTATGCGTGACAAGTGTCCAGGTGGTAGACCCTAGTTGCGCGGCCGGACGTGGTCCCCTGCTCCGCACCAGCATCTCTCGCGGTCAACACGGACGCACGCAGTTCTTGGCATAGGTCGACCGGGTGACAAGCTCGCGGTAGTCAGCGACGCGGATGAGTGGGCGCGAGTAGCCGGGAAGCAAGACGATCGGGCAGGCGAGGAAGACCGAGTCCACCGCGCGACGCTCGAGGCCGAGCTCGCGCAGGTCCGATCGAGAGAGAAACGCCTCGGGGTTAGCGAGCCGTGTCTCCGCTGAAGTGCGCTCGCTCACGACGCCCCGGCAGCAAGTAGGCTCACTCCGTGCCCCTCTACGAGGTCATCGTCCACGGGCCAGGCGGTGCGGGCGAGCGCCGGCCCCGGCGGATGGAGACGGCGCACCGGGTCAGCCCCGGCGAGCCCATCACGGTTGACGACCTTGGTGCATGCCTGGTCGAGCAGGTAAGCGGCGACAAGGTCTTCGCCGCATACGCGGCCCGATTCAGGGACGGTGACAATCGCCACGTCCTGGCGGCAGACGACGTAATCGTGATCGCGCAGCTCCTGCCCGCCGGTGACGCACATGAGCCGCTCCCTCCGGGACGTGCTCTGCGAGCCCTTCTGTACGCCGTCATTGCGACTCCGCGTGAATCCGACCTCCTCGAACTCCAAGACGGTCGCGAGCGCGAAGCGCTCGTTGCGGCGCTTGACGCTTGGCGCGTCCAAGGCGGCATCTCCGAGTTGGCACACGCGCTCTGGATGGACCTGACCCGCGAGTAGCAGCTCTCCGTCACCGCTGACCCCCAGGGGGGGTAGTCGCTCCGGCCGCCCTCGGCGAACCAGCGCAAGGTCTCGCCGCTATCCAGCACGTAAGGTCCAACCGTGACGATCGCACCCGGCCCGGTCGCGCTCGATGAGTTCGTCCAGCATGCGCCTCAGATTCATACCGCAACGCGCCCTCATCGAAGCAGACGTGCCCGCTCGTGCTCGGACGGTGCGTGCCCCCGTGCTACCCCGCGATCACGGAAACCGCCTGTTTGCAGGGTAGGTTCGGCCCCCGCTGGGGGCATATCCGACGGAAGTCCGGCTCGCTGCGCGAGCCATGACGACTTCCGTCGGACCGTGACGCCTCGATGCTGCTACGGCGGGCCGTCCTGAGCCGTGCCCGCCAGGTCGGTCGCGACGGCGACCCACTCCGCTTGCATACCTTCCAGCTTGCTAGACAATGCGGCGGCGCAAGACCTGGAACCGATGCCAATAGACTGACGGCTCGTGAAGTTCAGCATCCTCGTCGTCGCAGTGGCAGTGCTTGCAGGCTGCGGCGGGAGCCGCGGCGCGTACGTCCGTGCGAACGAGCGGGTCTTCAAAGAGTTGCCCCGCTTCCCCGGAACGCACCTGACGGGCGAAAAGTCCTTCCCCTACTACGGCGAGAGCGACCAGAGTCCCACCCTCGGCTACTCGACCGTCTACACGTTCACGTTCCCCGCAGCCGTCTCGGGTTCACGGGTCGGCTCATTCTTCGAGCAGCGCCTGAACGGGCCGTGGGTGCTGTACGAGACACTCGGCGGGTCGCCGCTCGGCGGTGGCATCTCGAACTTCCGGCGCGGAAGATCAGAGGTCTCGATCAATCTCGACAACGCGCGCTTCCACCGTTTCGAGATCGGCATCGACCATGCGTACTTCGGCAAGCTCGGCCGCTGCGGCATACCAGGCGGCTGCGACTCCTCACCTGCCTGGGTCGCCATCCGGAAGTCGATCCTCTCCTGCCACGCGAAGACAGTGAGCCAGACGCACAGTCGGAACGTCGTCGTGACGCTGAAGGACGGCCGGACGATCAGCGCCAAGGAGGCGGCCATCGACGCCGTCTCGATCATGATCAGGTCGTCGCGCTGCCAGCCGCCGCCCATCTACGCGACGGAATGACCAGGTTGGGGGCATACGCCGCGCAAAGTCCGGTCGCTTCGCGACCGTGACGACTTTGCGCGGCAGCGTGACGCTTCGGCGGCCTGAGAGCGAGCCGCGGTGAGCCGCGCCCGCCAGGTCGGTCGCGGCGGCGTTGCGGGCTGTTGCGCTTGCTCGGGAGTGTGGCAATGCAAGACCTGACCCCGATGCAGTCAGACTCCACGCCATGAACGTCTACGACCCCTTCGCGGAGGACTACGACGCCTGGGCTGGACATATGACCGAGGACATCGGCTGG
>JAWVDX010000169.1:0-7313 GCA_033857015.1 Gaiellaceae bacterium | reverse complement strand
AGCCCTCGGGGTACTGCTCGCGCGCCTCGTCGTCCGAGACGGAGCCTGCGATGATCACGTCGTCGCCCGGCTGCCAGTTCGCCGGCGTCGCGACCTTGTGCTTCGCGGTGAGCTGGAGCGAGTCGATGACGCGCAGCACCTCGTCGAAATTGCGCCCGGTCGTCATCGGGTAGACGAGGACGAGCTTGACCTTCTTGTCGGGGCCGATCACGAAGACGTTGCGCACCGTCTGGTTGTCGGCGGCCGTGCGGTCGGCCGGGTCGCCCGAGACGTCCGCGCCGAGCATCCCGTACTTCTTCGAGACGTTGAAGTCGGTGTCGCCGATCATCGGGTAGTTGGGCGCCACGCCTTGCGTCTCCTCGATGTCCTTCGACCAGTCGGCGTGCTTGTCGACCGGGTCGACGGAGAGGCCGATGACCTTGACGTTGCGCTTGTCGAACTCCGGCTTGAGCTTCGCCATCGTGCCGAGCTCGGTCGTGCACACCGGCGTGAAGTCCTTCGGGTGCGAGAAGAGCACCGCCCAGGAGTCGCCGATCCAGTCGTGGAAGCTGATCCGTCCTTCGGTGGTCTCGGCCTCGAAGTCGGGTGCTTCGTCACCAATCGCTAGAGCCATCCTGTCCTCCCTCGTGGAACTGGGCGCGCTGAACACTTTCCTTATTGAAGCGAACTATTGCAGGGCTGGGTCGCACACGTCGAGCAGAGGGAGCCCCGGCCCCTCCTAGGACGGGGTCGACTCCGCGCAGAGCCGCGCGAGCTCGATCGCGCCCAGCACGCCGGCGCGGTCGCCGAGGGCCGGGGCGACGATGTACGAGTCGATCCCGCCCGCCTGCTCCTCGATGTCGAGATAGCCGTCGACCAGCTCGAGCACGCGCTCGCGGATGAGCGGCAGCAGGCTCGGCTGCTTCATGACGCCCCCGCCGATGACGATCCGCTGCGGGGAGAGCGTGAAGATCGCGTTGACGATCCCGAGGGCCAGGTACTCCGACTCGAGCGCCCAGGCGGCCGGCTCCGTCACGAGCTCGCCCGGCCGGCCCCAGCGGGCGCGCAGCGCCTCGCCCGAGGCGAGGCCCTCCAGGCAGTCGCCGTGGTACGGACAGACGCCGGGGAACGGGTCTCCCTCGCGGTCGTGCGGGATCAGGACGTGGCCGAACTCGGGGTGGACGAGGCCGTGCATCGGCTGGTCGTTGACCATGCCGCCTGCGCCGATCCCGGTTCCGACGGTGATGTAGTAGAAGGTCGACAGGCCGCGCGCCGCGCCCCAGCGGTGCTCGCCGAGGGCCGCAGCGTTGACGTCCGTGTCGAAGGCGACCGGGGTCTCGAGCGCCTCGCCGAGCCGGCTGACGAGGTCCGTGTTCTGCCAGCCGGGCTTCGGCGTGCTCGTGATCGAGCCCCAGCTCGGCGAGCTCCGCCGCAGGTCGACCGGCCCGAACGAGCCGACGCCGATCGCCGCGAGCGGGCCGGTCCCGTTGCGGCTGAAGAACTCGATCGCGCGCGCGATCGTCTCGTCCGGCGTCGTGGTCGGGAAGACGGCGGTGTCCTGAAGGTCGTCGGGACCTGTCCCCTTGGCGCACACCCACTTCGTGCCGCCGGCCTCGATGGCGCCGTAGACCATCAGGGCGCCGCTCCGGCCGGGCGCCGGGTCGCTCCGCACGACACGCGGACGATGAACTCCGCCGGCAGGACGACCGTGCGCGTCCGGTTGCCCTGCGGGTGCTCGAGCCGGTCGAGGAGGAGCTGCCCCGCAATCGTGCCGAACGTCTCCGCGGGCTGGGCCATCACGGTCAGGAACGGGTAGAGGCGCGACGCGTAGTCGATGTCGTCGAAGCAGACGAGCGCGAGGTCGTCCGGGATCGTCAAGCCCTCGTCACGGGCGGCCTCCGCGACGCCGAGCGCGGCGAGATTGTTGACGGCGAAGATCGCGCTCGGCCGGTCGGGGCGCTGGAGCAGGCGCCGCGTCGCGTTCCGCACGTGCTCCGGATCGATCGCGTTCGACGGCACGACGTACTCGGGGTTCACGGGAATGCCGGCGGCTCCGAGGGCGTCGTCATAGCCCTGGTAGCGATCCCGGGCCGTCGAGACGGAGGGATCCTCGGTGATCATCGCGATGTCCCGATGCCCGAGCTCGATCAGGTGATCGACGAGGCGGCGGGCGCCGGTGACGCTGTCGCCCTGCACGAGGTCGCTCTCGAAGCCCTGCACCGTCCTGTCGATGAGCACGACCGGGAGCTTGTGCTGGGCCAGCGTCCTGAGGTTCGACTTCGACCGGTCGCTGACCGGCGCGATGAGGACGCCGTCGGCCCGGAAGGCGACCATGTCCTCGAGGTAGTCGCGCTCGCGCTCGAGATCGCCGTGCGTGTTGCAGAGCAGGACGTGGCAGCCGGCCCGCGCGGCGACCTTCTCCACCCCGCTCACCAGGAGCGTGTAGAAGGGGTTCGCGATGTCGGGGACGATGAGCCCGATCACGCCGGTCCGGCGCTGCGTCAGCCCGCGCGCCAGCCGGTTCGGAACGTAGCCGAGCTCCGCGACAGCCTCCTCGACACGCTTCCGCGTCGCGGGGCTCACGCGCGGGCTTCCGTTTACCACGCGGGAAACGGTCATCGGCGAGACTCCTGCATGCTTGGCGACTTCGCTGACTGTTACGGCCATGGTTCAGGGCTCCAAAAGTGTGTTATGGCTAACAGGAACCGGGTGGAGCGGAGATCGTGTTCACACAATGGAACGCGCCCTCGCACGGCATGTATATGCCAAATCAACTCCTTGTGCAAGCACCTTGACCGCTTCTTGAGGGTGTGGTACAACTCGCGATTGTGTGCGTTAACGCTAACACAAACAACCACCACAACAGACACTCAGCGTCTCCGTCGAGGCAGCCCATCGATGGGCTGGCGACGCGGCAACGCGGCGAAACCCCGCCTTCGACGATCCCGACGACAGCACTCGGCCCTGCCGGCCATGTGCCGAACTAAACGAGAGGAACGACAAGCCTTGAACCTTCGACGACTTCTCCTCGCACTGGCACTGGTCGCCGCAGCAGCGGTCGCTGCGACGAGCGCGCTCGCCAGCAACGTTCACCGCCAGAAGACGACGACGCTGACCATCGCGACCGTGAACAACTCGGACATGGTCGTGATGCAGTCGCTGAGCTCGCAGTTCACCAAGAAGTACGGCATCAAGGTCAAGTTCGTGACCCTGCCGGAGAACACGCTCCGCCAGAAGATCACCTCCGACGTCGCAACCGGTGGGGGTCAGTTCGACATCGCCACGGTCGGGACGTACGACGTGCCGATCTGGGCCAAGAACAAGTGGCTCGTGAACCTCAACCCGTACTTCACGAAGTCCGTGAAGGCGTCCTACGACCTGAATGACGTGATCCCAAAGGTGCGCCTCGGCCTCTCGTACAAGAACAGCCTGTACGCGCTGCCCTTCTACGGCGAGAGCTCGATGACCTTCTACAACAAGAAGCTGTTCGCGGCAGCCGGGCTGAAGATGCCGCTCCATCCGACCTGGACTCAGGTCGCGGGGTTCGCAGCGAAGCTCGACAACAAGGCCAAGAACCAGTACGGCATCTGCCTGCGGGCGCTGCCGGGCTGGGGTGAGTTCGGCGCTCCGCTGACCACCGTGATCAACACGTTCGGCGGCCAGTGGTTCAACATGAAGTGGGAGCCGCAGCTGACCTCGCCGGCCTTCACGAAGGCGGTCAAGTTCTACGTCGACCTGATCCGTGCCCATGGTGAGCCGAGTGCGACGAGCAGCGGCTTCACCGAGTGCGAGACGGCGATGGCACAGGGCAAGGCCGGCATGTGGGTCGACGCGACGGTGGCCGCGGGCCTCCTGACCAACCCGACCAACTCGCCGGCGGCGAAGGACATCGGCTTCGCCTATGCCCCGACGGAGGTCACGCCGCTCGGGTCGCACTGGCTCTGGTCGTGGTCGCTCGCGATCGAGAGCTCGAGCAAGAACAAGGACGCCGCCTTCAAGTTCCTCACCTGGGCGACGAGCAAGGGCTATCAGAAGACGGTCGCAGCCAAGAACGGCTGGGGCTCCGTCCCGCCCGGCACGCGTATCTCGCTCTACAAGAACCCGAACTACAAGAAGGCAGCGGGCGCGTTCGCCGGCATCGTCCTCAACTCGATGCTGACGGCCGACCCAACGCACTCCACGCTGAACCCGGCCCCGTACGTCGGCGTGCAGTTCGTAGGCATCCCCGAGTTCCAGCAGATCGGTACCCAGGTGACCCAGAACCTCGCGGCAGCGGTCGCGGGCAGCACCTCGGTCGAAAGCGCGCTGGCTCTCTCCCAGAAGCAGGTGGAAGCGATCATGAAGAAGGCCGGCTACCTCAAGTAGCCGAGCCGCACCTCCGTCCTCCCAACGGCGCGGAAGGGTGGGGGCGTGCTCGATCGAAGTGCAGCTCGATCGGGTAGCCCCCACCTCATCCGTTCACAGAGATCTCATGACGAAGCTCACTGACCCTCCTCGACACCGCCGCTTCAGGCGAGCCCCGGCTCCCAAGCCCGCTCTCGCCGGTGCGAACGGCACCGTCGAGGGGCCTTCGATGAAGCAGCGCTCCGGGCACTGGGTCTTCCTCGTCCCCGCCCTGCTGTACCTCGTCGTCATGACGCAGGCGCCGTTCGCGCTGACGCTCTGGTACAGCTTCCATCGCTGGATCCTCACGTCGCCCGAGCTCAGTCACGACTGGGTGGGGCTCGACAACTACCGCTTCGAGATCTTCGACGACCCGACCTTCCGGGACGCGGTCGTCAACACGATCGTCATCACCGCCTCCATCGTCGGCGCGGCGCTCTTCTTCGGCCTCTGCTTCGCGCTGCTGCTGAACCGGCGCTTCCCGCTGCGCGGCATCGTGCGCTCGCTGATGATCGCCCCGTTCTTCGTCATGCCGACGGTGAGCGCGGTCGTCTGGAAGAACCTCCTGCTCAATCCGATCTTCGGCCTGGCGGGCTGGCTCGAGTCCTCGTTCGGTCTCGAGCGCACCGACTGGCTCGCGGCGCAGCCGAAGCTGAGCATCGTCGGCATGGCCGTCTGGCAGTGGACGCCGTTCATGATGCTGATCCTGCTCGCGGGCCTGCAGGGCATTCCCGAGGAGCTGCACGAGGCCGCTCAGCTGGACGGGGCCGGCCTCTGGCGCGAGTTCCGCTCGATCACGTTGCCGATGCTGGGCCCGTTCATCGAGATCGCCGTGCTGCTCGGCGTCATCTACGTCCTCCAGATCTTCGCCGAGATCTTCGTCGCGACGCAGGGCGGCCCCGGGACTGCGACGACGACGGTGCCGTTCTACGTCTACCAGACCATCTCCCAGGCGAACGACGTCGGCGCGGCGTCTGCGGAAGGCGTGCTGGCGATCGTCTTCGCCTCCGTCGTCGCGGCGTTGCTGCTGCGGCTGCTTAGCTCGAGCTTCCGGCGACAGGCGATCGCATGAGCAACGCGCTCGCTCTCAGCTTCACGCGCACGGACGAGGGGCGAGCCGCGCGGCGGCAACTGCGCAAGCGCGTGACGAGCGCCGGCCTGACGACACTGACCTACGTGATCGCGCTCGTGGTCTTCTTCCCGCTCTTCTGGACCGTCCTCACGGGCTTCAAGACCGAGGCCCAGGCGGTCGCCCAGCCGCCGGTGATCTTCTTCCACGGGACGCTCTCGAACTACTCCGAGGTGCTGAACGGGGGCTACTCCGGCTTCTTCTGGAACTCGGTGATCATCAGCATCTCGGCGACCCTGCTGGCGCTCCTGCTCGGGTTGCCGGCGGCATTCTCGCTCGCCTTCTACCCGACGAAGAACAGCCCGCGGGTGCTCTCCTGGGTGCTCTCCACGCGCATGCTGCCGGTCGTCGGGGCGCTCATCCCGCTGATCATCATCTCCAAGCGGGCGGGGCTCTTCGACAGCCGGCTGGGGATGATCCTCATCTACGCGGCGGTCAACGTCCCGCTCGTCATCTGGATGATGCGCTCCTTCTTCGCGGACATGCCCCGCGACATCCTCGAGGCGAGCCTCGTCGACGGCGCGAGCTTCCTCCAGCTCATGCGGCGCATCATCCTGCCGCTCAGCCTCCCCGGGCTCGCATCGACCGCGCTGCTCGCGCTGATCTTCACCTGGAACGAGTTCCTCCTGGCGGTCAACCTGACCGCGGTGAACGCCTCGACTCTGCCCGTCTTCATCTCCGGCTTCATGACGAGCGAGGGCCTCTTCTGGGCCAAGATGTCCGCCGCCTCGACGCTGGCGATCGCGCCGGTCATCATCGCCGGCTGGCTCGCCCAGCGCTCGCTCGTGCGCGGCCTCACCTTCGGCGCGGTGAAGTAGATGCGCGCCTCCGTGCACAGACGCAGGAAAGGAGCACGACATGGCGTCGATTGAGCTACGCGGGCTCTCGAAGCTGTACGGGAACGGCACCGAGGGGCTCCACGCCCTCGACCTCTCGATGCGGGACGGCGAGTTCACCGTCCTCGTCGGCCCCTCCGGCTGCGGGAAGACGACGGCGCTGCGCACGGTCGCCGGCCTCGAGGTCGCGACCGCCGGCCAGGTGCTGATCGACGGGAAGGTCGTGAACCATCTGACACCCAAGGAGCGCGACATCGCCATGGTGTTCCAGAACTACGCGCTCTACCCGCACATGACCGTCGCCGACAACATGGCGTTCGCGCTGCAGATCCAGAAGCTGCCCAAGCAGGAGATCAAGCAGCGGGTCGCCCGTGCGGCCGAGATCCTCGGCCTCACCGAGTACCTCGACCGGCGGCCGCGCGAGCTCTCCGGCGGGCAGCGCCAGCGCGTCGCGATGGGCCGGGCGATCGTGCGCGAGCCGAAGGCGTTCCTCATGGACGAGCCGCTCTCCAACCTGGACGCGAAGCTGCGCGTCCAGATGCGCTCGGAGATCCGCAAGCTCCAGCGCGACCTCGCGGTCACGACCCTCTACGTCACGCACGACCAGACCGAGGCGATGACGATGGGCGACCGCGTCGCGGTGATCCGCAGCGGCGTCCTGCAGCAGTTCGATCCGCCGGCGCAGCTCTACGACCACCCGCTCAACCAGTTCGTCGCGGGGTTCATCGGCTCACCGCCCATGAACATGTTCACCGCGACGCTCCGCAAGTCGTCGGAGGACATGTTCGTCGCCTTCGGCACGCACCTGCTGCTGATCGACCCGAAGCTGATGCACGCGCGGCCCGGCCTCTGGGCCTACGACGGGAAGAGCGTCGTCCTCGGCATCCGTCCGGAGCACTTCGAGGATGCGAGCCTCCTCCCCGACACGCCGCTCGACCGGCGGCTCCGCGTCCTTTGCGACCTGCGGGAGTCGCTCGGCGCGGACA
>JAWVDX010000168.1:0-5188 GCA_033857015.1 Gaiellaceae bacterium | reverse complement strand
GAGCTCATCCAGCTCCTGCAGCTGATCGCCGCGGAGCGGGTCAACATCGTCTCGGTCGAGCACCATCGCGAGGGGATGGACATCCCGATCGGCGAGACCGAGGTCGAGCTCACCCTGATGACCCGCGACCAGGCCCACTGCGACGAGCTGCTGGAGCTGGTCGGGCAGTGGGGCTACCCGGTCGAGCGCGTCCGGTAGCACTGGCCGGCAAGCCCTGTCCCGAACGGACCATCGGCGTGGCCGAAGCGGGGCGAATTGGCTGCAAACCGGCACACTGGCTCGTCGGGACATGTCCCCGGACCTGGTCCAGGGACAGTGCCTGCTTCGGACAGGCGTTTCGGACAGAGCCGGCGTCCGTAGACTCGTCCCGATGAGCGAGCGGTTCGACCTCGTCGTCGTCGGCGGCGGCGTCATCGGGCTCGCCTGCGCCTGGCGCGCGGCGCAGCGCGGGCTGCAGGTGTGTGTCCTCGACGCCGGGGCCTCGGGGAGCGCATCGCAGGCCGCCGCCGGCATGCTCGCCCCCGCTAGCGAGCTCGGTGAGAGCGCGCGCCGCCTCACGGCGCTGAATCGCGCGAGCTACGCGGCCTACCCGGGCTTCGTCGCGGAGCTCCAGGAGGCGACCGGCACCGAGCTGTCTTTCAGCCTCTGCGGCTGCCTCGCCGTGGCGCTCGATGCGGAGGCGGAGCCCGAGCTCGAGGCGCTGCACGCGCTTCAGCAGGCGGAAGGCCTCCAGAGCGAGCTCCTCGACGCGGCCGGCTGCCGTGCGCTCGAGCCGGCGATCGGGCCGGATGTGCGGGCCGGCCTCTGGACGCGCGACGAAGGCCAGGTCGACCCGCGGGCGCTTGTCGCGGCGCTGGAACAGGCCTGCGCTGCCGAAGGCGTCTCGATCGAGCACGGTGCAGCCGTCGAGCACGCCGAGCTGGATGGCGAGCGGATCGTCGCCGTCGCGACGAAGACGGAACGCTTCCCTGCGGAGCGCGTCCTGCTCGCGGCAGGCGCCCGCAGCGGGACGGAGGCGTGGCTCCCCGCAGCCGTGCGTCTCCCCGTCGAGCCGGTCAAGGGCCAGCTGCTGCGCGGGCGTCTCGCCGAGCCGCCGGCCCGCTTGCTCGTGCGCGGCGCCAGCGCATATGTCGTGCCGCGCCCGGACGGGCGCGTCGTCGTCGGCGCGACGAGCGAGCGCAGCGGCTTCGACGAGTCGCGAACCGCTGCGGCCCGCGACGAGCTCCTCGCCGCGGCGACGCGCTTCCTCCCGGCGATCGCGGCTGTCCGCGATCCGGAGCACTGCGTCGGCTTCCGGCCCGGCACCCCCGACGGGCTCCCGCTCATCGGCGCGACCGCAGTGGACGGTCTCCTCGTCGCGACGGGGCACTACCGCAACGGGATCCTGCTCACGCCGATCACCGCGACGACGGTCGCAGCGCTTCTCACCGGCGAGCCGCCGCCGCCCGAGGCGGCCGCGGCCGATCCGGCTCGCTTCGCCTAGGCCGGCACCGGAGCCGCAGCCGGTGCGGCATGCTTGCGCCGTCCCTGGAATGCCGTGAACAGCACGGTGATCGCGATCGCGACGGCGTAGAACGTCCCGCCGGGGAGCCGCGTCACGAGCTCGACGCCCGCCCCGACGACGGCGGCGCAAGGGATCGTCAGCAGCCAGGCGACGAGGATGTTCCCTGCGACCCCCCAGCGCACCGCCGACAGCCTCGTCGACCCACCTGCGCCGGCGCCCAGGACGGCGCCCGAGATCGTGTGCGTCGTCGAGACGGGGAAGCCGTAGTGTGCCGTGGCCCAGAGGATGCTCCCGCCCGTGAGCTCGGCGGCGAATCCCTGCGGGGGCTGGATCTTGGCGATCCGCTGACCGAGCGTCCGGATGATCCGCCAGCCGCCCGCGTAGGTGCCGAGCGCCATCGCGCTGGCGGCGGAGATGATCACCCAGAGCGGGACCTTCGAGTCGGCGGGGTAGTGCGTCGCCGGCGAGACGATGAGCGCCAGCAGGATGATCCCCATCGTCTTCTGCGCGTCGTTCGAGCCGTGGGCGAAGGCGAGCCACCCGCTCGAGAGCGGCTGCAGGCGCCGAAAGCCGCGGTTCACCGGCCCGGGCGCGTGGCGGCCGAACAGGGTGAGGAAGATCGCCGTCAGGATCAGTGCGATCGGGATCGCGAGGAGCGGCCCCAGGAGCGACGGCTTCAGCACCTTCTCGGTCAGGCCGTGCCACTGGATGGACGACATGCCGCTGGCATGGAGGCCGTGCCGGCCGACCATCGCCCCGATCATCCCGCCGATCAGCGCGTGGCTGGAGCTCGACGGCAGCCCGAAGTACCACGTGATCAGGTTCCAGGTGATCGCCCCGACCAGCGCGGCAAGGATCACCTTGGCGCCGCTCTCTTGGCTGATCAGGTCGGCGTTGACGATTCCCTTGGCGATCGTGGCCGCGACCTTCAAGCCGGCGAACGCGCCGGCGAAGTTGAAGGCCGCCGCCATCAGCACCGCGACCTTGGGCGGCAGCGCGCGGGTCGACACGACCGTCGCGATCGCGTTCGCAGTGTCGTGGAAGCCGTTCGTGAAGTCGAAGACGAGCGCGATCCCGACGACCGCGATCAGGGTGAACCAGGTCATCCGTTCTTGACCGCGATGTTCCCGAGGACGTGCGCGGCGGTCTCGCAGGAGTCGATCGCTTCCTCGAGGGCCTCGTAGATGTCCTTCCACTGGATGATCAGGCGGGCGTCGGTCTCCGGGTCGGCGAACAGCCCGCGGAGGGCCTCCCGGACGATCTGGTCGCCCTCGTCCTCGAGGCGCTTGATCTCGAGCAGGGTCGCCTGCGACTTCCCGACCCCGCGCAGGCCGGTGAGTGCCCGGGCGAGCTGCTCGGCCGCGCGCACGAGGACGCCGCACTGCGCCACGGCCGGGTCGAGGACGGTGTCGATCCGATACAGGTCGAGGAGCTCGGCCGCGTCGTCCATGTAGTCCACGGCGTCGTCGACGGCGCTCGCGAGCGCGTAGATGTCCTCGCGGTCGATCGGCGTCACGTACTGCGTGTTGAGCAGGCCGATCAGCTCGCCGGTGAGCCGGTCGCCCGCGTGCTCGAGCTCCTTGAGCTCGTCCTGGCTGACGGTGCCCGGATCGCGGAAGCGCCGCTCGACGATCTGCGCGGCCGCCGAGGCGTTCGCACCCGCCTGGGCGAAGAGGTCGTAGAACTCGGACTGGCGCGGGACGAGCGCGAATCGCATGCGAGGCTCCTGTGTCGATTTGGTGACAGCGGAGCCTAGTGCAAGCGCCGGATCTGCTACGCGCCGAGGTGCTTGGCGATGACCATCCTCTGGACTTCGTTGGTGCCCTCGCCGATCTCGAGGATCTTCTGGTCGCGATAGAGCCGCGCGATCGCCGACTCCTCCATGAAGCCGTAGCCACCGTGGATCTGGAGGGCCGCGTTCACGGCCCGATTGGACAGCTCGCCCGTGTAGAGCTTCGCCATCGCCGCCTCCAGCGCGAAGTCGCGGCCCTCGTCCTTGAGCCAGGCGGCCTTGTAGACGAGGTTGCGCGCGGCCTCGATCTCCGTGGCCATGTCGGCGAGCTTGAACGCGATCGCCTGGAACTTCGCGATCGGCTTGCCGAACTGCCGGCGCTCCTGGGCGTAGGCGAACGCGAGGTCGTACGCGCCCTGCGCGAGGCCGAGGCCCATCGCCGCCACGGAGATCCGGCCCCCGTCGAGGATCTTCAGGAACTGGTGGAAGCCTTGGCCGCGCGGCCCGAGGAGGTGATCCTCCGGAACGGCGCAGTCCTGGAAGGACAGCTCGCGCGTGTCGGAGGCGCGCCAGCCGAGCTTGTCCATCGGCGCCGAGATCTCGTAGCCCGGCGTCCCGTTCGGGATGACGAGGTTGGAGATCTCGCCCTCGCCGGTGACCGCCGTGATCGTGACGAGGGCGCTGATGTCGGTGCCCGCGTTCGTGATGAAGAGCTTCGAGCCGTTGACGACCCACTGGCCGTCGCGCAGCTCCGCCCGCGTGCGCGTCGCCCCGGCGTCCGAGCCTGCGTCCGCCTCGGTGAGCCCGAAGGCGGCGAGCTTCCGCCCCGACGCCAGGTCGGGGAGCCAGCGCTCCTTCTGCTCCTGCGTGCCGAAGAGCAGGATCGGCATCGTCCCGAGCGAGGTGTGCGCGGCCACCGTGATCGCGACCGAGGAGTCGATGCGCGTCAGCTCCTCGACGGCGATCGCGTACGAGAGCGTGTCCGCGCCCGCGCCGCCCCATTCCTCGGGGATCGGCACGCCCATCAGCCCGAGCTCCGCCAGCTCGGTGACGAGCTCGTACGGGAAGCGGTGCTCGCGGTCGAGCTCCGCAGCGACGGGCGCGACCCGCTGCTCCGCGAACTCCCGCACGGTGCTGCGAATCAGCTGGTGCTCGGACGACAGGTCGAAGTCCATCAGCGCGCCGATGCTAGCGTGCGCCCCATGGACTCGGTCGCAGACTTCTTTGCCGCGCTTCCCGCGCGCGCTGCGGCCGAGACGGAGAAGACCCGTGGGCTGCACGACACGTACCTGTTCCAGATCGGCGACGCCGGCACCTGGACGGTCGCCGTGGACGACGGCACCGTGACCGTCACGACCGGCGACGGCGGCGCCGCGACCTGCACGATCGCGACCGACGAGGCGACGTTCCTGGCGATCGCGAACGGCCAGCAGAACCCGGCCCTGGCCGTGATGATGGGCAAGGTCAAGATCGGCGGCGACATGAGCGCTGCCATGCGGCTGAAGTCGGTCTTCTAGCTCTCCAGTGCGACGAGCGGCGCACCAGCCGCGACGCTCGTACCTTCTTCGACGTGCACCTGCGTGACGCGGCCCGCGTAGGGCGCGACGATCGGCGTCTCCATCTTCATCGCCTCGAGGACGAGCAGCGGCTGCCGCGCCTCCACCGCCTCGCCCGGCGCGACGAGGACGCGCAGCACGGTGCCGGGCATCGGCGCGGTCAGCGTCTGCGGGCCGCCGGCGGCGGGCTGCTCCTCCAGGGCGTGCTCCACCGTGGGGAGCGCCGTCGGCTCGGGGGCGGGGAGGTTGAGGCGGAACGCGCCGCGCCAGGGCCCGGACGGCAGCCGCAGCGGCGCGGGCGAGAGCGGCGGGTACTCGGTGAGGAACGCCGTCGTCGGCGTCCCGTCGCGGAACGCCGGGTGCGCGACGAGCCAGCGCAGGAACGGCAGGTTCGTC
>JAWVDX010000167.1:0-2859 GCA_033857015.1 Gaiellaceae bacterium | reverse complement strand
GACGAGCGGAAGCACGAGCGGGAGCGTGTACGGCTCGCTCTGGGCCGCAAACGCGAACGCAAGGCCGACCGGGGCCAGCAGCGCATCGATCAACTGCGCCCGGCCCACGTGCGGGGCAAGCTCGCGAAGCCGCGTGCCGGAGGCGATCCGCTCGGCGGTTGCGATCCCGGCCAGCTCCGTCGCAAACTGCGCGGCGAGCGCGGCGACGAGCAGCGGCCAGTGTGACCACACGATCGTCTTCTCGTCGGCGAGCCAGAGCACGAGCACGGGCCCGACGGCATGCCAGGAGCCGATGAGGCTGAGCGCGCTGCGCTCCATGGCGACGCGCCCCTTGAGCCAGTCCAGCAGGAAGCCCAGCATCAGGCCGGCGGCGACTGCGAGCGCCACCGTGTTGAGCGGAAGCACGAACAGCATCGGCACGAACACGAGCTGGGTCGGCACGGACGCACCGGTGAGAACCTCGAACTCGACGCGCGAGACGAGCGCGTAGACGCCGATGTAGAGCGCCACGATCACCAGGCTCGGCGCGCGCACGGCCGGGACGAGCACGCTCAGGACGAGCGCGGCAACGAGGAAGGCACCACCGACGACCAGGAGCGCCAGTCTGTCGCCGTGGCCGAGGCCGGCAGTCCGCTCGGAGCGGTGCGCGCCGACGACCTCGTCGGCAAGCGGATCGGAGGCCAGCGCGAGCGGCAGGCCAGGCTCCACGGCATTCGGCTGATCGACATCGCTCATCGTGATCAGCATAGAACTGTCACGAAGAGTGCGAATATCTGCCGATTCCTTCCACAAGGGGATGCTGAATCACCCATTCGAGTGTTTCAGCGGCAGTCGCTCGCCAACGAGGATGGGGACTCGCACTTCCCCCGTGCGAAGCAGGTCTCCCCCAGCCCAGAGGAGCGCCCCCCGTGATCTCCACCGCAACAACTCTCCGGCTCGCGTCGCTCGTCTTGGTCGCCGCGATCGCGCTCGCGCTGACGATCTCCCCGCCCGCGCATGCGGCACTCGGGATCGCCTGCCCCGACGCGACCTCGCAGGTCTTCCGATCTTGGGGTGACGCCGCCAACTACGCGTTGGTGCCGGACGGCGGCTTCGAAGCAGGTGCGAGCGGCTGGGCGCTTACCGGGGACGCACGAGTCGTGGCCGGCAACGAGCCGTACCACCTCCATGCCTCGACCGATCGCTCGTCCCTCCGCCTGGCGGCCGGCGCGACGACTACCAGCCCGCAGATGTGCATCGGCTTGCTCTCGAGCAAGATGCGCTTCGTGCTCGGTGGCACCGCCGGCTCGACGGTCAGGGTCCAGGTGATCTATCGCGGCCCGCTCTCCTCGGTTCTGGGCGTCTTCGACGGTGGCACCGCGAAGACGAGCGGCACGTGGGCGCCGTCGCCCGAGCTTTCGATGCTCGGCGGCCTCCTGCCGCTCTTGACGCAGTCGGTTCAGTTCCGGTTCGTCGCACTCTCGGGCGCCGTCATGATCGACGACGTCTATCTCGATCCCTGGAAGAAGACCTAGGCCACCGGGCTCTCCGGTTGGCCCGCGGCTCGCTCGAGGACATCGATCTCGAGCTTCTTCATCGTCAGCATCGCCGCCATGACGCGCTGGGACCTCTCCTGGTCGGGATCGCGGAGCAGCTCCAGCAGGCGGTTCGGGACGATCTGCCAGGAGAGGCCGAACCTGTCCTTCAGCCAGCCGCACTCGCTCTCTGAACCGCCCTCGGAAAGGGCGCTCCAGAAGCGGTCGACCTCTTCCTGGCCCTCGCAGCCGACCTGGAACGAGATCGCCTCGTCGAAGGTGAACTGGGGCCCGCCGTTCAGCGCGACGAACTCCTGACCCTCCAGCTCGAAGCGCACGGCCATCACCGTCCCCTCGGGTCGGGGCCCGGCCGAGCCGTAGCGGGCGACCTCCACGATCCTCGAGTTCGGGAACACGGAGGTGTAGAACTCCGCGGCCGCCTCGCCTTCGGTGTCGAACCACAGGCACGGGGTGATCTTCTGCATCGGCTCGTCCTCTCTGTCTCGTCCTTTCCCCTTTGGACGATCGGCGCGACGGAAACTCATCGCTCTCACTCCGTGAGCTGTGCCTCCGCGCCGAGGAAGCGGCCGATGCGCCCGACCTCGCTCTCGAGCGCCCTGCGCTGGCTGGCGGAGAGCGACTGGAACAGCTCGATGCGAATCTCGAGGCGCTTGCCGCGAGCGCGGCGCGACCAGGTTCCCGCGACGACGCCGTCGACGAGCACCGCGGGGCTCGGGCCGCCTCCGCGGTCGAAGATCCGGCTGCCGGCCGCCGCAGGGACGAGCCGGTCGCGCGAGGGGCCCGGAGGAGCTGCGCCGATCAAGTAGCAGTCGTAGTGTGCGAGGAGGCGCACTGACGGGGCAGGCCGATCGGGGAACGTCGTGTCGCCGGCGAGCAGCCAGCAGGCAGACCCCTCGACCTCGACGGGCTCCAGCTCCTCTCCGATGCGGCCCGGCAGCTCGCGCGCCACGGCGTCGACGCCGTGGCCGAACCAGTGCGCAAAGTCCTCCGTCGTGGCGGGCCCGTACGCGGTGAGGTAGCGGCGGAACGCCTCGGCGAGCGCCGTCTCCGGGTCGATCTCGCGCCAGCCGCCGAGCCACTGATCCGCGCGCACGTAGGTGCTGCTGCTCCCGCGTGGCGGCCCGAGGCAGAGCCGTCCCGCGGCGACGGCAGCGCCGACGAGCGGCCGCCAGCGCAGCGCCGGCTTCCCGAACTGGATGACGCCGGTCTCCTCCACCGCCCACGGGCCGACCCGTTCGGCGGTGGCTGCCCCGAGCTCGGCGGGTGTCAGCGCGCAGCCGTCGTGCGCGTCGACGAGCGCGGCGAGGATCGTCTCCGCCCCGGC
>JAWVDX010000166.1:0-7442 GCA_033857015.1 Gaiellaceae bacterium | reverse complement strand
CCCCCCCCCCCGGCCCGCCGCCGAGCAGCATTTCGTCAAACCCTCCTAGCCCGGGCTACCCTTCCGCCCCGATGCGGGGTCTAGGGGTACGCCCAATTGCGTGCGCGCTTTTGGGCGTGTCCGTTCTGGCCGGCTGTGGATCGAGCTCCCCGCAAGCCACGAGCACGAGAGCGGTTGCGCCGCAGACCATGACGCGGACGCCGCCGCCGACGCCCAGACCGAAGCCCAAGCCGAAGCCGCGCCCGGCGAAGCGCGCCGCCGTGCTCGTCACCGTGATCGACGGCGACACGAACAAGCGGCTCCGCGGCGCCCTCGTCCGGATCGGCCACCATCACACGAAGGCGAAGCGGCACGGGATCGCCGTCCTGCACGTGCGCCGGACGCAGCTCGTCGTCCGCGCGACCCTCCGCGGCTACGCAACTCGCAGCGTGCGGTTCGACTTCCGCCGCCGCCGCAAGGTCACGATCCGCCTCTACCAGCCGGCGCTGCAGTGGCCG
Source organism: Gaiellaceae bacterium (assembly GCA_033857015.1). GTDB lineage: Bacteria > Actinomycetota > Thermoleophilia > Gaiellales > Gaiellaceae > JAWVDX01. The sequence goes on along the minus strand of JAWVDX010000166.1, from coordinate 6,945 downwards.
CGCTACGGGGCCACGGTCGCGCGGACGCAGACGCAAGCCGCACTCCGCGTGCGTCCGCCGTTCCACGTCGTCTGGTCGCGCGGCCTCGGCTCGCTGATCGAGTTTCCCGCGGTCGTCTCGGACGGGGTCGCCTTCATCGGCAACTTCCACGGCAGCGTGCGCGCCCTCTCGATGCGCAACGGCCACCTCGTCTGGCGGCGCGAGCTCCACCAGAAGCTGGCCGCCTCGCCTGCGGTCTGGGGCGACAGGGTCGTCGTCCACACGATGGGCGCGGGACGCGTCTACGTCCTGCGCCGCACCGACGGCAAGATCCTCTGGACGTACGCGGTCGGCTCGCCCGTCGAGTCGTCGCCGCTCGTCCTCGGCGGGGTCGACTACTTCGGCTCCTGGAACGGCCGCGTCTACGCGCTCGACCTGAGGCGCCACCGGCTGCGCTGGACGTACCGCTCCGGCTACAAGATCACCTCGAGCGTCGCCTCCGCCGGCTGGCGCCTCTACGTCGGCGACTACGGCGGGCGGATCCTCGCGCTGACCCGCGGCGGGCACCTCGCCTGGGCGCGCTCCGTCGGCGGGCGGATCTACGGCACTCCGGCGGTCGCGGACGGCCGCGTCTTCGTGCCCTCCTCGACCGGCGGCTCGCTGACCGCCTTCTCCACGAGCGGGCGCTATCTCTGGCGGCTCTCCACCGGGAGCTACGTCTACTCCTCGCCGGCGACCTGGGCGGGGCGGGTGCTCGTCGGCTCCTACAACGGCGTCTTCTACTGCCTCTCGGCACGCACCGGCCGCGCGCTCTGGGAAGTGGGAACCGGCGGGAGCATCTCCGGCGCGGCGGTCGTGGTCAACGGGGTCGCCTACGCCGGGAGCTTCGGGCACCGGATCGTCGGCGTCGCGGTCCGCACCGGCCGTGTCCTCGTGCGCTTCCCGCACGGCGAGTACGTGCCCGTCTCGGGGAGTGGCGTGCGCCTGCTCCTGCACGGCTACTCGCGGCTCTACGCGGTCGAGTCGCGCGCGCTCTGGCTGCGCCGCCACCGCCACCCGAAGCATGTCGAGGCCGTGGCACGTCATCATCGGCGGCGATGACCGAGCCGCCGTCCGATGCGCTACAGGAGCTGTACGAGAGACGAGCGGAGGCGCAGTACGCCGAGCCTGCGCCTGCGCCCGACCCGCGACGCGATCGCAAGTTCGCCAGGCTCACCGAGCTCCTCCTGGCCGAGCTTCCGTGCGAGCGGCTGCTGGACGCGGGCTGCGGGGACGGGCGCTACTTCGGCGTCCTCGCGCATGCGAAGCAGCCGCCGGGAGCGGTGACCGCCACCGACATCTCGGAGCGGATCCTGGTGACCGCCGCCGCGGCCGCCCGCAGGGACGGCCTCGCCGTCGAGCTCGTGCGTGCCAACCTGGAGGAGCTCCCCTTCCCGGACGGGCGCTTCGACCTCGTGTTCTGCAGCCAGGTTATCGAGCACCTGCTCGACCCGGGCGCGGGCGCGCTGGAGCTGGCGCGCGTGCTCGCCCCCGGGGGCCGGCTCGTCCTCTCGACCGACAACCGCCGCGCGCACGTGAGCGCGGTGCTGAACGCGCCGCGCCAGCTCGCCGTGCGCGTCCTCGGCCTGCAGGAGCGCCTGCATCCCGTGACCTTCCCGCACGCGACCTTCGGCGCCGGGGAGCTGGCAACGCTCCTCGCGGACGCGGGCCTGCGCGTGCGCACGCTCGAGAGCTTCCGCTTCCACCTGCAGGGGATCCGCCGTCCGCTCTTCCTGGGTCTCGTCTCGGCGCTCGATCGCCGCCTGCCGCGACACCGCTTCGGCGACATCCTCGCCGTCGTCGCTGAGAAGCCCGCGTGAAGCGCCTCCTCTGGATCTCTGTCGCCGTCCTGCTCCTCGGTGGAGCGGCGCTCGGGGCGTACGTCGCGATCCGCCTCCATGAGAGCCGCAACATCCAGGGCTCCTCCTCGGTCGAGTTCACGACGGCGATCGCGACGACGACGGCCGTCGCGACCCCGGCGGCGCCGAAGGTGCAGTGGCCGGCGTTCGGCTACGGCCCTGAGCGGATCCACGTCGGCCCGGGCAAGCTCCGGCCCCCGTTCCGCAAGATCTGGACGTACAAGGGCCAGGCGCTGCTCGAGTTCCCGCCCGCGATCGGCTACGGGCGGCTCTACTTCGCGACGAACGCCGGCGTGATGATCGCCGTCAACGCCAAGACGGGGAAGCGCGCCTGGAAGGGTCCGAGCGGGCGCTGCGTCGCCGCCTCCCCCGCGCTCGCGGACGGGGTCGTCTACGAGGCGTTCCTCAACAAGCCGCCGTGCAACGCCGGCGGCAAGCACCTCGACGGCGTCGTGATCGCCTACGCGGTCGGCTTCGGCCGCGAGCAGTGGCGCCACCGGATCGGCGCTAGCGAGAGCTCGCCGCTCGTCGCCGGCGGCCGCGTCTACGTCGGCGACTGGAACGGCGACGTCTGGGCACTCGCGACGAGCGACGGGCACGTCGTCTGGCGCACGCACGTCGGCGGGAAGCTCAAGGGCGGCGTGGCGCTGAGCGGGAACCGGCTCTACGTCGGCTCCTACGACGGGCACCTCTCCTGCCTCGACGCGCGGACGGGCAAGCGGATCTGGCGCACCGCAGCCCAGCCCGGCCTCGGCGGCCTCGGCGCCTTCTACGCCACCCCGGCGGTCGCCTACGGCCGCGTCTACGTCGGCTCGACCGACGGGAAGCTGTACTCCTTCGGCGCGACGACCGGCAAGCTGCGCTGGTCGCACTCGACCGGCGGCTACGTCTACTCCTCGGCGGCCGTCACGCAGGAGCGGGTGCTCGCCGGCTCCTACGGCGGCGACTTCCTCGCGCTCGACGCGGCGACCGGCGACGTGAAGTGGCGCTTCAAGGCGAACGGGCCGATCTCCGGCTCCCCAACCGTCGTCGACGGGATCGTCTACTTCGCCACGCTGAAGCGGCGCACCTACGCCCTCGACGTCGCGACCGGGAAGCTGCGCTGGAGCTACCCCGACGGCAAGTACTCGCCCGTCGTCACGGACGGGAAGCGGCTCTACCTCATCGGTTACACACGTCTCTATGGGATGGTTCCGAGCCATGGCTAGGTATGTCGTGACCGGAGCAGCGGGCTTTATCGGCTCGCACCTGACCGAGACGCTGCTCGCCGCGGGGCACGACGTCGTGGCGGTTGACTCGTTCACCGACTACTACGACCCGGCGCGCAAGGAGGAGAACGCCGCCGCCTTCGACGTCCAGCGCCTCGACCTCGTGACCGACCCGCTGGACGGGCTCCTCGCCGGCGCCGACGGCGTCTTCCACCTCGCGGGACAGCCAGGGACGCGCAGCTTCGGGCCGGTCTTCGCGGACTACCTGGCGCGCAACCCGCTCGCCACGCAGCGGCTCTTCGAGGAGGCGGTCAAGGCAGGCGTGCCGGTCGTGTACGCCTCGTCCTCGTCCGTCTATGGCGACGCGGAGCGCTACCCGACGCCAGAGGACGTGGAGCCGCGGCCCAACTCGCCCTACGGCATCACGAAGCTGGCCTGCGAGGCGCTGGCCTCCGCGTACGGGCGCAGCCACGGCCTACACGCCGTCGGGCTGCGCTACTTCACGGTGTACGGCCCGCGCCAGCGTCCCGACATGGCGATGACGCGCATCGTGGAGGCGCTCGCGGAGGGACGCCGCTTCACGGTCTACGGCGACGGCGCGCAGTCGCGGAGCTTCACCTACGTCCACGACGTCGTCGCAGCGACGATCGGGGCGCTCGCCGCAGCGCCGGACGTCTACAACGTCGGCGGCGGGGAGGAGGCCACGCTGCGCGAGGCGATCGAGCTGCTCGAGGCGCAGGCCGGGACGAAGCTGCAGGTCGACTACGAGCCCGCCGCGCTCGGCGACATGCGGCGCACCAGCGCGGATACACGCCGCATCGAGGCGGCAATTGGCTGGCGCGCGACGACACCGCTCGAGCAGGGGTTGGCGGCTCACTGGGCCTGGGCCTCCAGTAGAGTCGCGAGCCGATGAACGCTCCCGAGGACGAAGTCGACTTCGGCCGCTACTGGGCCGCGCTCGTGGCTCGCTGGTGGCTCCTCGTGGCCGGGCTCGTCGTCGGAGCGCTCGTCGGCTTCCTTGTCGCCTCGGGGAGCAAGCAGGTGACCCGGGCGAGCGTGACGGTCTTCCTCGGGCAGCCGCTCTCGGCCACCGGCTCGAACCCGATCCAGACGCTCGGGACGAACCCGTCCACCATTCGCACCGTCATCCACAGCGAGGCTGCGATCGCCAAGGCTGCGAGCGCTGCCGGCGTCGACGCGGCACGCTTCAAGGCCGGGATCTCCTCCCAGGCCGTCGCCGGCTTCGTCGCGAAGCTCGGGCAGACGCCGCTCGTCGCGATCTCGGTCACAGGCAACGTCCCCGGGCCCAAGCTGCGCGTCATCGCCACCTCGCTCGCCGGCTCCGCGCTCGCGGCCGTCTCCGGCTTCGTCGACCAGAAGATCGCCACCTACAAGGAGCAGATCGCGCAGGACGGGATCGAGCTGCGCTCGATCGACGCGCGCTTCGACCAGGTCGCGCGGGAGGTGACCGGCAAGTCCCTCTCCTCGACGGACAAGCTCGCGCTCCTCAACCTGCAGGCGCTTGCGGAGCAGCGGCGCACGAACGTGCTCTCGGACCAGATCCAGGCGAAGCAGTTCCTCGCGCAGGCCGAGACGGTGGAGCAGGGACACGTCGTCGGCTCCGCCACGGCGGCGAAGACGACGGCGCGCAGCCGCCGCAACGCGGTCGCGATCGGTGCGCTCATCGGGCTGATCGTGGCGGCCATCGCGGCGCTCGCCTGGTCGCGGCGAAGGTCAGACGCGGCACGAAGTTAAGGATCGATGACGCTTTGGCGAGCGCTACCCCGGATGTCCGGCATCTCGCAGAGCTGCTCGAACAGCGAGCCGCGGACTATCCACGGCGGACGGAGCCGATGTGGGGCTCGCTTCGTGCCGCCCTGGAGGCGTTCGCCCAGTCGCGGTGGCAGCAGGTAGGCGCGGCGCCACCGACCCTTGAGCAGGCCTTGGCGATCGAGCAGTCCGGCGTCCTCGTGGGCGGCTACTTCAAGACGGGAACGACGCTCCTGCTGGCCCTGCTCGACGGACACCCGGAACTCGTCGTCGTCCCGGGGGAAGTGACGCTGGCCCAAGCTCGCGCCACGGTCGCCGAGCTTCCGTCGCTCGAGCGCTACCACGCGGATGCGATCCATCGTCTCGTGAACCCGTCCGGCACGCGACCTTTCTGGACGCTTGGACGTCCGGCGGATGCCGCCTCGGATGCATATGCCACGTTCACCTTCGCGCTGCGTAGCGCCGCCGTCGGAGACCGAGGCGCCATCGAAGCGAGCGCGATCGCCTTGTACGCAGCACAACTCGCCCACGGGCTCCTCGAGCCGACGGCGCGCGCATGGGCTGCTAAGCGCCCCAATCTGGAATGCGAGCTGGACGGGATCCGTCGCCTGCGTCCAGGCGTTCGCTTCATCCACGTCGTGCGCAATCCAGCCAACACGCTCGCCTCGATCATCCGTCTTGCTCGACAGGGCGTGATGGGCTATGTGGACGTGGTCAACGCGAGCATTGGCATCGCCCGCTCGTTGGAGCTTGCGGCTGAGCGCTTCGCGGACGAGCGCTATCTCGTCGTGCGTTACGAGGATATGGTCGGTGACCTCGAGCGGACGCTTGCGAAGGTCAGCGGCTTTCTGGAGATCGAGTTCCGGGACCTGCTTCTGCGGCCGACGGTTGCCGGGATGCCGCAGCTTCCGAACTCGGCATGGGCCGAGCGGCGCGAGCGGGGAGTCGTGCACAGCCGGTCGTTGAAGCCGGCCGAGGATCTCGAGGCTGGCGACCTGAGGACGCTTCGGCGACACGCGAGCAGGGCAGCGCAGGCTCTTGGTTACGACCTTCCTGCGCTCGGCGCGGCCACGGGCCTCTGGACGCTCGCGGCGCAGAAGGCGCGCTCGGGCTCCGCGAGGTTGCGGCATCCGTGAAGGGCGCGCCCTTGCGCCGCCTCGCCCTCGTCGTCGCCGTCCTCGGCACCGTGGCGCTCGTCGTCCTGGCGTTCCGCGGCCTGGACTGGGGCGCCGCCTGGCGCGCCGTGAAGAGCTGCGACCCGCGCTGGCTCGTGCCGGCGTTCCTCCTCTACTCGGCCGCGATCGTCGTGCGCGCCTTCCGCTGGCGCTACCTCTTCCTGCCGGAGACGCGACCCTCGCCGGGCGCGATCGTCCGCGCGACGCTGCTCGGCTACCTGTACCTCTCAGTGCTGCCGGCGCGGGCGGGCGAGCCGGCCCGGATCATCATCCTGAGCCGCCTGTCGGGGACGTCCAAGGTGGAGATCGCCGGCACCGCGATCGTCGAGCGCGTCTTCGACCTGGCGGCGCTGCTGATCTGCTTCTTCGTGCTCGCGCCCTGGCTGCCGGCCGGGGGCTGGGCGCGGCCGCTGGCGTTGCTCGCCGGCGGCGCCGGCGCGGTGATCGCGCTCGCGGTCTTCATCCTCCGCGCGACCGGCGACCGCGGCCTGCGCTTCTTGCTGCGGCCCTTCGGGCTCCTGCCCCGCGTCGGGCGCGAGACCGCGGAGCTCGCCGCCGGGAACCTTCGCCAGGGGCTCGCGGGGCTCCACGACCGGCGGACGGCGCTCGCCGCGCTCGGCCTCACGACCGTCTCCTGGGTCCTGTTCGGCACCTCCTGCGCCGTGGCGCTGCGCGCGTTCCATCTCCACATCTCCCCGCTCGCGGGGATGCTCGTCGTGATCGCGGTCAGCCTCGCCGCCTCCCTGCCCTCGCTCCCCGGCGGGCTCGGCATCTTCGAGGCTGCAAGCGTGGCCGCGCTCGACGCCTACGGCGTCCCGAAAGCGGACGGGCTGGCCTTCGGCGTCGTCTGGCACGCGCTGAACGTGGTGCCGTTCCTGCTCGTCGGGCCGCCGCTCGCCATCGCGCTCGCCCGGC
>JAWVDX010000165.1:0-6864 GCA_033857015.1 Gaiellaceae bacterium | reverse complement strand
GCCAATGCCCGTTCTGGCCGGGCGGCGCTCCTCCTCCCTGCCGCGGTAGCGTGGCGTCCGTGCAGGAGCGGCAAATCCTCTCGGCGAACGCGGAGTTCCAGCTCGCCCTCGCGCTCCTCGACAACCGCAAGCAGCGCCGCCGGCAGCGGCGCTTCGCGGTGCAGAGCGTGGCCGCCATCGATCAGGCGCGCGCGGCCGGCTGGCGCTTCGACTCGCTCTGGAGCCCGGCGGGGAAGCGGCTCTCCTCCTGGGCGCTCGCCGTCCTCGAGCGGTCGGACGCGGCCCTCCACGTGGAGCTTGCGCCCGAGCTCTTCGCGCAGCTGAGCGGCAAGAGCGAGCCGGGCGAGCTGATCGCGCTCCTCGAGCTCCCCCCGGACGACCTGGGGCGGATCCCGGCGCTCGCTGCGCCGCTCATCGTCGTGCTCGATCGTCCCGCAAGCCCGGGGAACCTCGGCTCGATCGTGCGCTCGGCCGAGGCGTTCGGCGCCGACGCGGTGCTCGTCACGGGCCACGCTGCCGACCCGTACGACCCGCAGGCGGTGCGCGCGAGCGTGGGCGCGCTCTTCGCGCTGCCCGTCCTCACGCATGGCTCGCCCCGCGGGCTCGCCGAGGAGCTGCACGCGCGCTGGCCGGGGCTGCGGATCGTCGGGACGAGCGCGCGCGGCGACACGCTCCTCGGCGACAGCGACCTGCGCGGCCCCGTGGCGCTCGTGCTCGGCAACGAGGCGACCGGCCTGAGCGAGGCGTGGCGCGAGCTCTGCGACGCGCTCGTCGCGATCCCGATCCACGGGGTCGTGAGCTCGCTCAACCTCGCTGCGGCGGCCGCGGTGGTGCTCGCCGAGGCCGAGCGGCAACGCCGTTAGAAGACGAGGCTACGGAACGCGCCGACCCGCTCCATGCCGACGCGGTCGTAGAGGCGGATCGCCGGCGCGTTCTCGGGGCGGACGAAGAGGCAGACGATCGGCGTGCGCGCGAGCAGCAGCCGGCACAGGTCGCGCAGCGCCCGGCTCGCGTTGCCCGCGCCGCGGGCCTCGGGGTCGCTCCACACCTGCTGGAGCTGCACCGCCGCGGGTGTCCAGGCAGACGCCTCGGCCTTGAAGAGGATCGTCCCGTCCTCCTCCCAGAGCCAGGAGCGGCCCTCCTCGATCTGTGCCTGCGTCCGCCAGCGGAAGCCGTGTGCGTCGCGCCGTAGCGGGTCGATGCCGAGCTCCTCCTCGTGCGCGAGCGCGCACGCCGGGATGAGCAGCTCGAGGTCGTCCAGCTGCGCCGCTCGCAGACCGGTCTCGCCCGGCTCCGGCGCCTCGTCGAGCGCGTAGACCGGCTGGCCCGGACGATCCTCGCGCGGCCGCGGCAGCTTGCGCGCGACCGCCTCCCAGAGCTCTCCGACGGACCGCTCGTCGCCGATGATCATCCGCGGCTGCGCCCGCTCGGTGGCCTTCGCGTACAGCTCCGCGCCCCGGCCCGACGGGACGACGTTGGCGCCGACGTGGCACGCGCCGATCAGCGCGCCGTCCGCCTCCACGCCCAGGAAGCGCCCCAGCCCGCGGCGGGCGACATCCTCGAGGAACACGCGCTCGATCGGATCGGCCGCGCAGAACGCGAGCAGCTGGTCGAGCAAGGGCGAGTCGACGAGCTTCACCGACCGCATCCTATGACGCTGTACGGGACAGTAGGGTTGCGCCGTGCCAGTCCACCTGCGAGCAGACTCGGGCGACTATGCCGAGGCGTGCCTCCTCCCCGGCGACCCGCTGCGGGCGCGCTGGATCGCGGACACGCTCCTCGAGGATGCGCGCCAGGTCAACGGCGAGCGCGGGCTCCTGGGCTTCACCGGGAGCTACGCCGGAAAGCCAGTGTCCGTCCAGGCCACCGGGATGGGCGCGCCCTCGACGGCGATCGTCGTCGAGGAGCTGATCCAGCTCGGGGTACGGCGTCTCGTGCGCGTCGGGAGCTGTGGCGCGCTGCGTGCGGAGCTCACGCTGGGCGACCTCGTCGTGGCGCTGAGCGCCGTGCCGGCGGAGGCCACGTCGCTGCGCTTCGTGGACGGCGAGCCGCATGCGCCGACGGCGGACTGGGAGCTCGTCCACGGGATGGTGCACGCGGCGAAGGAGCTGGGCGAGCGCCCGCACGTCGGGCCGATCGCCACCAGCGACACGTTCTACGACCCTGACCCGGAGCGCCACCGGCGCTGGGGCGCCCGGGGCGTGCTGGCCGTCGAGATGGAGTCCTCGCTGCTCTTCACGCTGGCGCCGCTGCGCGGCGTGCAGGCGGCGACGATCCTCGTCGTCAGCGACCTCGTCCACGGGGAGCTGCACGAGCGGATCGGCGAGGAGCTCTTCGCCATGGCCGTCGAGCGGATGACGCGCATCGCGCTCGCGACGGTGACGAAAGCGCCCAAGTGAGCGAGACCGTGTTCCTCGTCAACCCGGCGTCGGCGAACGGCTCCACCGGGAAGCGCTGGCCGGAGCTGGAGAAGCGCGCCGCCGCGCTCGGCCTCGAGGGGCGCAGCGTCCTTTCCCAGGCGGCCGGCGAGCTGGGCGGGCTGGCGGCCGACGCGGTGCGCGGGGGCGCGAGCCTCCTCGTCGTCGTCGGCGGCGACGGCACCGTCCAGGAGGTCGTCGACGGGCTCCTGAAGGCGGGCCTCGGCTCCCGGGTGGAGCTGGCGGTCCTCCCCCGTGGCACGGGCAAGGACTTCGTGCGCAGCATGCGCATCCCCGGCCGGTTCGACAGGGCGATCGAGGTCGCGCGCACCGGGCGGGTGCGGGAGATCGACGTCGGTCGCGCGACATACGTGGCCGCGGACGGCTCGCCGGGCGAGGCGTACTTCGCCAACTTCGCCGGCGCGGGAATCAGCGGGGCGATAGCCCGCCGCGCCAACGCCACGACCAAGGCGTTCGGCGGCAAGCTCTCCTTCCTTTGGGCCACCATCGCGGTGTTCGCGCGCTGGAAGCCGGCCCGCATGACCGTGACGATCGACGGCGAGCTGCGCGACGGGCTCCTGCTCGAGGCGCTGGCGATGAACGGCGACTACACGGCCGGCGGGATGTGGATGGCCCCGAAGGCGGAACCCGACGACGGCGGCTTCGACGTGGTGCTGATCGGCAACTTCTCGAAGCTGGAGTTCGTCCGCACCTTCCCGAAGCTCTACAAGGGGCGCCACGTCTCGCACCGCAAGGTGGACGTGATCCGCGCCCGCGAGCTGCGCGTCGAGGCGGCCGTCCCGCTGCCGATCGTCCTGGACGGCGAGGCGCCCGGCACGACGCCGGTGCGCTTCGAGATCGTGCCGGGCGCGCTGCGGCTCCGTGTGCCGGCGTAGGGACTAGCCCGGCTCGGACATGTCTGCCCCTTCGGCCTGAGCCTCAGCAGGTGGACGGCACGCGATGGACCCGCCTGCCGAGCGGGACGCCCTCGCTCTGCGCCAGCTTGGCCAGCTTGGCGCGGAAGACGTCCATGTCCGCCCGGGTCCAGTCGCCGTGGGTCTGGCAGCGCCACGCCGGGTAGCGCTCCTGGTGATACGGGCTCGTGAGGCTCTCGTTGTGGCCGATCACGTCGCCGAGCGCGATCCCGTAGCTCTGCATGAGCCACGCGGCGAGACGCAGCGACGCACCCAGCTGCCTCGGGTTGCGCAGGATCTCGGCATCGCTCCTGCCGACTGCCTCGACGCCGATCGCCGTGTAGTTCAGCCCCACGGTGTGCCGACACATGGTGCTCAGCCTGACGAGCTGGTAGATCGTCCCGTCCTTGTCGATCACGAAGTGGGCGCAGTCGCCGGGCAGCTCGTGCAGCTCCGGGTCGGCGTGGTCGGCCGCGAACGCGTTCCACGTGCCGGAGAAGCTCTCATTGGCCGTGAAGTGCTCGACGAGCACGTGCGGATGGGCGAGGCGCCAGCTCGCGGTGCCGTAGTGCCGCTTCGCGTAGGCGGCCATCTCGGCCTTGCGCGTCGCTCCGAATGGGATCGGCTTCGCGACAATCAAAGGCTTGAGCGACGGCGTCGCCGCGCCGGCGGGCACGACAAGCAGAAGCGCAACAACGAGAACGAGGGGCGCGCGCACGCGCCCCAGGGTACCTCCCGCTAGGAGGGGCCTTTCTTCGCAGCCGGCTTGGGTGCGGGCTTCCGCGGCGGGGCGGGCTTCTTCGAGAGCGTCTCGACCTTCTTCTCGAGTGTCGCTACACGCTTCTCGAGGGCGTCCAGGCCACGCACGCGCTTCTGCAGCTCGTCGACCCGCCCGCGCAGGGTCGAGACCGTCTCGAACAGCCGGTGGGCGGCAGGCGCGTCGCTGACGCGCTGGAGGGCCTCCTCGCCCTTGTCCACGAGCTTGCTCAGAAGATCCGGTGCCGGTGTCCGCGCCATCTGCCGTCTATCTCCCGCCGGGACGGATTCCTAACGCACGATCACCGGTGTCCCGAGCGGGACCACCGCGAGCAGGCGCCGCGCGACCGCGTTCGGGACGCGGATGCACCCGTTCGAGCGCGCCTTGCCGATCGAGGAGGGATCGTCCGTGCCGTGAATCCCGATCGGCCCACCCTGTGCCCAGCCGAGCAGCACCGGCGAGTAGGAGGAGAGCCCGAGCCCACCGGGCCCGAACGGGCCGCCGGGGCTGGTCGTGAGGATGGCCTCCTTGATGTAGAACGTCCCCTTCGGCGTCGGCGTCGCGGTGGTGCCGATCGACACGGGGGTGCGCAGCACGACCCGGCCTCGCCGCAGGAACGTGAGCCGGCGCCGCTTCAGGTCGACGCGGATCCGCGTGCGCACGGACTGGAGCCGCACGGCGAACACGTGCACGAAGCCGTTCGCCCCGTTCGGGCGCACCGGCAGCTGGACGTGGAACCAGCGCGTGGCGCACTTGCCGTCGACGACCCGCCCGACCACTGCGAAGACCTGCGGGCCGCCGTTGATCGAGATCCTGTCGAAGCGCCTGATGACCTTCCCGCCCGGTCGCCTGTAGGCGCGGGCGCTGTGCAGGACGGTCGCGACGTAGGCGCGCGTCCCGCTCCCCATGCGCTGCTCCGTGCCGGGCACGCAGGCGAACGCACTGGTCGCGACGCTGCCGGCCGCCGCGCCGGCCAGCGCGGCGACGAGCGTCAGGACGAGGAGTCTCTCCCTCACGCCACGCAGTGTGACGGACAACCGCTACGCCGCAAGCGGCGATGCGTTGACATAGACCTGCTGCTCGAGCAGCGCCGAGAGCGCGACGTAGCGCTCCTGGATCAGCTCCCGCTCGACGAACTGGCCCAGCTGCCCCGCGATCGCAGTCAGCGCGAGGCTCGTCGTCTCCTCGAACGGACGCGTCGCGTGGGTCGCGAGCTCGAGCACCGAGCGCACGGAGCCGCCGACGACGACCGGGATCGAGCAGACGCCCCGGAGCCCCTCGGCAGCGGCGATCGCCGCGCGCGGGCCTGCCACGAGCCCGCGGAAGTCCGCCGCCCACACCTGCTCCATGTCCATCCAGGCCGTTCCGGACGGGCCGTCGCCGCGGGGGAGCTCGAGCAGCTGCGTCGCGGCCGAGAAGCGCAGCGCCCTGCCGTCCCCCCGGTGGCACTCGCAGGCGAGATGCTCGCCGTCCGCCGTCACGGTCCAGAGCGTTGCGAGCTCGAAGTCGAGCGCCGCGCAGAGCGCCTCGAGGATCCGCGGCAGCGCTTCGTCGGCGCTTCTCGCCTCAGCGAGGAGCTCGGCGACCGTCGCCTGGGCGCGGAACGCCCCGCGCACGCCCGCGATGAAGGCGCGCTTGTCCTCTTGGTCGCGGAGCAGCTGCTCCGCGAGAGGCTCGGTCTCCGCATCCCGGAAGAAGTTGTCCATGCTGTCCCCTGGTGATCGGCGGCGGCCCCGGCGCGCGCATCCCCGTTTCGGAGGCGCCTGCGTCCCCTAGAGTCCCGGCTATGAGCCCGTGGAGCTTCTCGACCGAGGTCACCGTCCGCTTCGCGGAGACCGACGCGCAGGGGATCGCGCACCACGCGGTCTACCTCGTCTGGTTCGAGCTGGCGCGCGTCGAGTACCTGCAGGCCCACGCGGGCGGCTACCAGCGGCTGCGCGACGAGGGGATCGAGTCGACCGTCGTCGAGGTGTCCGTGCGCTACGTCGCGCCGGCCCGCTTCGACGAGAAGCTCACCCTGCGGGCGCGCTGCACCGACCTGCGCCGCGTCAGCTTCCGCTTCGAGTACCTGATCGAGCGGGGCGGGGAGACGATCGCCGAGGGCTGGAGCCTGCACTCGATCGTCGACGCCACGACCCTGCGCCCCGTGCGGATGCCCGCCTGGCTTCAGGAGGCGATGGAGACCGCCGAAGCAGCAGCGCTCTCCTGACCCTGCTCTAGTCCGTCCCGGACACCGGCGTGGTCGTCGCCGGTGTTGTCGTGGCCGGGGTGGTGGTCGTCGCCGTCGTGGTCGTGTCTGTCGTCGTCGTGTCCGTCTTGTCGCCCTTCTTCGGCGGCTTCTTGGTGCCGACACGGACGATCTTCGGCGAGGAGACGTAGCCGGAGCTGAACACGTCGTGGTCGAGCTCCTTCCCGTCTGGCGCGTAGACCCAGCGCTCGACCCTCGTCGAGAGGGAGGGCGCGCCCTTGTCCTCGACGACCGTCTTGCCCTTGAGGAGGGTGGGATCCTTGACGCGCTTGACCTTCGGCCCACCTGTCACGAAGAGCCCGCCCGTCTTCGAGACGACCTTCCGGTGGAGCGGCGTGCCGTAGAGCGTCGCGGTGAGCGAGGAGTCGCCGATCGTCATCCGCAGCAGCAGCCAGTGCCCCGTGTCGTTGCGGAACTTGAGGTCGACGTCCGGGTAGTTGACCGTGGCGTCGCGACCCTGCGGGTAGTGGCTGATGTAGAGGGCGTGGTTGTGGCGCTCCACGATCGGCAGGCCCGCCTCGTAGGCGG
>JAWVDX010000164.1:0-3872 GCA_033857015.1 Gaiellaceae bacterium | reverse complement strand
GTCGGGGCGCCAGTCGGGTCGACTGGCGCCCCCCCCGGAATTGGGTGAATAGTGACATCGTCCGCGACGAGCAATCTCGCGTTGCATCGCCTCTCCGTCCGTACTATATTGCCGAAGATGAGTCGGCATTACCGAACGCAAGCGAGGCTTGCTCCTCCCTCCCCTCAGTATGTCTTCGGCCTGGACGAGCCCTGCTCCGGAGGCCTCGAGCTCCTGGGCGGAAAGGGCGTCGGCCTGGCCGAGATGCGGCGGCTCGGGATCGCGGTGCCCGACGCGTTCATCGTCTCGACCGAGGCGTGCCGGGCCTACCAGGCCGCTGGCGGCGTCCTGCCGGAAGGAGCCGAGGAGGAGATCGACGAGCACATGGCCGCGCTCGAGGAGCGGACGGGAAAGCGCTTCGGCGACCCCGACGATCCGCTCCTCGTCTCGGTCCGCTCCGGAGCCGCCGTCTCGATGCCCGGGATGATGGATACGATCCTGAACCTCGGGCTGAGCGACGACGCTGCTCGCGGTCTCGCCGCACAGACGGGGAACCCGCGGTTCGCGTACGACTCCTACCGACGCTTGATCCAGATGTACGGCGAGGTCGTCGAGGGCATCGACTCCGCCCGTTTCGAGAGCGTGCTCAGCCGCGTGAAGCTGGATGTCGGCGCCTCGAGTGACAGCGACCTCGGCGCCGCGGAGCTGTCGGAGCTCGTCGCCTCGTTCCAGCGTGTCTACGAGGAGCACGTCGGTCACGCCTTCCCGCAGGACGCGCGCGAGCAGCTCCTCCGAGCTGTCCGGGCGGTCTTCGACTCCTGGGACAACCCGCGCGCGCGGGTCTATAGAGAGCTGAACGGCATTCCGGACAGCCTGGGCACCGCGGTGAGCGTCGTGCAGATGGTGTTCGGCAACAAGGGGTCGCGCTCGGGCACGGGCGTCGCGTTCACGCGGGACCCCTCCACCGGCGAGCCGGGTCCCTACGGCGAGTTCCTGCTCGACGCGCAGGGCGAGGACGTGGTGGCCGGCATCCGGACGCCGGAGCCGATCGCGCGTCTGGCGGCGCATCTGCCCGAGGCGCACGCTCAGCTGCTCGAGACGATGCGCGAGCTCGAGCTGCACTACAGGGAGGTGCAGGATCTGGAGTTCACGATCGAGGACGGCCGGCTCTACCTCCTCCAGACGAGAAAGGCCAAGCGCACCGCTGCTGCTGCGCTCAAGACCGCCGTCGACATGGTCGCGGAGGGGCTGATCTCGCCCGCGGAGGCCGTCGCCCGGATCGATCCCGCCCAGCTCGACCAGCTCTTGCACCCGACGATCGATCCCACGGTGGAGGTCGAGGTCGCCGCGCTCGGGCTCAACGCCTCGCCAGGCGCCGCCAGCGGCAAGATCGTGCTCGACGCGGACGAGGCCGCCGCTCGGGGCAAGCTCGGCGAGGCGGTCATCCTGGTGCGCGCCGAGACGACCCCCGACGACATCCACGGGCTCGTGCACGCGCGCGGCGTCCTCACTGCACTCGGTGGTATGACCTCCCACGCCGCAGTGGTCGCGCGCGGGATGGGCAAGCCCTGCGTGGCCGGCTGCGCCGGGCTGGAGATCGATCTCGCCGCGGGGCTCGTCACCCTGGGCGCCTACCGGCTGCGCGCGGACGACCTGATCACGATCGACGGCTCCACCGGCCGGGTCATCGTGGGTGCCGTGCCGCTCGTCGTGCCGGCGCGCAACGAGGATCTCGAGACGGTTCTCGGCTGGGGGGACGAGGTTCGGGTCCTACGCGTGCGGGCGAACGCGGACACGCCGGACGACGCCCGCAGGGCCCGCGAGCTGGGCGCGGAAGGCATCGGGCTCTGCCGGACCGAGCACATGTTCATGGCGAGCGACCGGCTCCCCGCGATGCGCGAGATGATCCTCGCGACGGAGGAGCACGACCGCCGCGCCGCGCTGGCACGGCTGCTGCCGATGCAGCAGGCCGACTTCGAGGGGATCCTCGAGGCGATGACGGGCTATCCGGTCACGATCCGTCTCCTCGATCCGCCGTTGCACGAGTTCCTGCCCAGCCTCGACGAGACGACGGACGAGCGCCTGCGCGCCCGTATCGAGGAGCTCTCCGAGCGCAATCCGATGCTCGGCCTGCGGGGCTGCAGGCTCGGGCTGCTCCATCCCGAGATCTACGAGATGCAGGTGCGGGCGATCGTGCGCGCCGCCAAGGCGGTGCAGGAGCGCACGGGGGTGCAGCCGCAGGTGGAGGTCATGCACCCGCTCGTCGCGTTCGGCGAGGAGCTTCGCCGCCTGCGCGAGCTGACGCTACGCGTCGCCGCCGAGGAGAGCGCCGATCCGTTCCCGGTGGGGACGATGATCGAGCTGCCGCGAGCGTGCGTCTGCGCGGACGAGATCGCCCCGCATGCCGACTTCTGCTCCTTCGGAACGAACGACCTGACGCAGACGACCCTCGGGTTCTCGCGCGACGACGCGGAGCAGAAGTTCCTCACCGGCTACCTGGTCGACGGGGTGCTCGAGCGGAACCCGTTCGAGGTGCTCGACCAGGCCGGGGTGGGCGCGCTCATGCGCACGGCCGTCGCCCTGGGGCGGAAGGCCAAGCCCGGGCTCAAGCTCGGCATCTGCGGGGAGCACGGCGGGGAGCCCAGCTCGGTGGCGTTCTGCCACGAGCTGGGGCTGGACTACGTTTCCTGCTCGCCGTTTCGGGTTCCTGTCGCCCGGCTGGCCGCCGCGCGAGCCGCTCTCACCTCCGCCTAGACGCTCGCAAAAGCGTGCGGAGCGCAGCGTTCTCTGCGTTTCGAGCATGAGTCGAAAAGATTGCGGGCAGATTGCCTTGACTTGTTTCGAGCGGAGCGTTATGTTCCGAACTGTGTTCGGGATTATCGAACTAGGTTTGAAAACGTAAGGGCTCTTAACGGCCGGCTAGTCCCTTCGAGTCGGCGTCAGCGGACGGGCCAGAGGGCTCGGATCGCAGAAAGGAAAGTCACGGTGGAAGAGACCTTCTCAGGTCTTCAGCGGGGAGTAGCAGAGTTCATCGGCACTGCGCTGCTCGTCTTCATCGGCGCCGGTTCGGTGCCCGCGATCCTCCTGCTCGAGGGCGGCTCGAAGGCACCGTTCTCCGGCGCGGATCTCGGCTTCATCGCGCTCGCGTTCGGTCTCATCGTCACGTGCATGATCTACACGGTCGGCAAGGTCTCCGGGTGTCACATCAACCCGGCGGTCACCTTCGCCCTCGCAGTCACGAGGAAGATGCCGTGGAAGGACGTTCCGCTCTACTGGGGCAGCCAGTTCCTCGGCGCGACGGCCGGCGCCTTCGCGATGCTCGGTGTCTTCGGCCACCGCGCGATCGCGCTCGGCTACGGCTTCGGCGTCACGACGTTCGATCACCATGTCACGAGCTGGGGCGGCGCGATGCTCGCGGAGGGCCTCGGCACCGCGATCCTCATGTTCGTCGTGCTCGGGATCGTCGACGGTCGCTCGCCCGCAGGCTGGGCCGGCCTCGTCATCGGCCTCGTGGTGGTCGCGGTGATCATCACGCTCGGCCCGGTCACGAACGCCTCGATCAACCCGGCCCGCTCGTTCGGCACCCTGTTCGTCTCGGCGACCTCCGACGGCGGCGTGCACAACTGGACGAAGTTCCTCGGCGCCTACGTTCCCGCGCAGCTCTTCGGCGCCACGTTCGCGACCGTTCTCTACGACTGGATGGCGAAGCCGATGCAGGTCGTTCGGCCGATCCGCGAGGGCATCGACCGCATTCCCGCAGAAGAGCTCGCCGTCTAGCCCAGCCTGAAACGAGAGAGGATCACAATGGCCATTGATGTCGCAACAGTGAAGAAGTTCCTGAACGACCCGGAGGACATCGTCCAGGAGTCGCTCGCCGGTCTCGGCGCGGCGCA
>JAWVDX010000163.1:0-2849 GCA_033857015.1 Gaiellaceae bacterium | reverse complement strand
CGGCTCGGCTGCGCCACGCGCGTGCAGTCGGCGCTCGGCATCCCGGAGGTCGCGGAGGCGTACATCCGCCGCCGGGCGATCCGCCACCTCGAGAAGCGCCGCGTCGTCATCTTCGCGGCCGGCACCGGCAACCCGTTCTTCACGACGGACACCGCTGCGGCGCTGCGCGCGCTCGAGATCGGCGCCGAGGCGATCCTGATGGCCAAGAACGGCGTCGAGGGCGTCTACGACGGCGACCCGAACGTGGATGCGTCCGCGCAGTTCCTGCCCCGGATCACGCACCTGCAGGCGATCGAGCGCGGGCTGAAGGTGATGGACACGACCGCCCTCTCGCTCTGCATGGACAACGACCTGCCGATCTACGTCTTCGAGCTCGCGGACGGCAACATCAAACGTGTCGTGGCAGGCGAGCGAGTCGGCACGATCATCTCGAAGGAGGGCTGATGGCGATCGACGATTTGATAGCGGACGCGACGCGGCGCATGGACAAGGCGATCGAGAGCACGCGCACCGAGTTCCACTCCGTGCGCACCGGCCGCGCCTCGGCGGCGCTCCTCGATCGCATCTCCATCGACTACTACGGCCAGCGCACGCCGCTCAAGCAGCTCGCCACGATCAACGTGCCGGAGCCGCGCATGCTGACGATCCAGCCCTTCGACCCGAGCGCGCTGGGCGCCGTCGAGAAGGCGATCCAGGAGTCCGACCTCGGCCTCAACCCGTCGAACGACGGAAAGCTGATCCGGCTCCCGATCCCGCAACTGACCGAGGATCGTCGCAAGGAGCTCGTGAAGATCGTCAAGCAGATGGCCGAGGAGGGACGGGTCGCCGTGCGCAACGTGCGCCGCGACGTGATCCACCACCTCAAGGAGCTGGACGACATCGGCGCCGACGAGGAGCACCGCGCGGAGGACCAGGTGCAGAAGCTCACGGACGGGCACGTCAAGCAGATCGACGACCTGCTCCGGGGCAAAGAAGCGGAGATCATGGAAGTCTGAGCGGCCTTCCGCTCTTCCCCGTGAGACTCCGCTCGCTCCGCACCCTTCGTCGCGTCCGGCCCTTGCCGGAGGCTGCACTCCTTCCCGATGTCGCAGTGTCCGTGGCGATCATCATGGACGGCAACGGCCGCTGGGCGAAGCGCCGCGGTCTGCCGGTCTCGGCGGGGCACAAGGCAGGCACGAGAGCCCTGAGGCGCACGGTCGAGGCCTGCATCGAGCTGGGCGTGCGCTCGCTGGCCGTGTACGCGTTCTCGACGGAGAACTGGACGCGCCCGGAGGATGAGGTCGAGGCGCTGATGGAGCTCTTCGGCGAGACGATCGAGCGCGAGCTGCCCGACCTGGCCGAGCAGGGCGTCCGTACGCGCTTCGTGGGGCGCCGCGACCGCGCGCCGGCGTGGCTCCAGGAGAAGATGGCCACGCTGGAGCGGGAGACCGCGCACCGGGACGTCATGGACCTGTGGATCGCCTTCGACTACGGCGGCCGCGCCGAGCTCGTCGAGGCCGTGCGCGCGCTGCTGCGGGAAGGCGTTGCGCCCGAGGCGGTGAACGAGGAGGTCGTGTCCGCGCATCTGTTCGCTCCGGAGATGCCGGATCCCGACCTGCTGATCCGGACCTCCGGGGAGGTGCGGATCTCCAACTTCCTGCTTTGGCAGTCCGCGTATGCGGAGCTCGTGTTCGTCGACACGCTCTGGCCCGACTTCGGGGTGCACGACCTGCGCTCGGCGCTGGCGGCGTACGCGCGCCGGAGGCGGCGGTTCGGCGGCAGATGAGCAGCCTCGCCTCGCGCATCCTGGTGACGGTCGGCGGGCTGCCGATCGTGCTGGCGCTCGTGTATGCGGGCGGATGGTGGCTGTTCGGTCTGCTGCTCGCCGCGACCCTGATCGCGCTGCACGAGTTCTACGTGATGATCCGCTCGTTGCGCCCGCTCGTGCTGGCCGGGTACGCGGCGGGGATCGCGACGCTGCTGGGCGCGCAGCTCGGCGGCATCGGCTGGATGCTCGGCGGGCTGCTGTTGACGCTCCTGCTCGGCTTCGGGCTCTACGGCGTCGCGACGACGCGCCAGCCGGCGACCATCGCGATCGGGTCGACGTTCCTGGGCGTGGGGTGGATCGCCTGCGGGACGGGGTCGCTCCTGCTCCTGCGCGCGCTCGACAAGCAGGATCATCCGCGGCTGCTCGCGTTCACGGTGCTGCTCGCCGTCTTCGCGGCGGACACGGCGGCCTACGGCGCTGGGCGGCTGATCGGCCGGCACAAGCTCTCCCCGCAGCTCTCGCCGGGAAAGACCTGGGAGGGCTTCGTGGCGGGAGTGCTCGCGGCCGTCGCGGTTTCGTTCTTCGCGCTCTACGACACGCGCCAGGAGTTCCTCTCCATCTGGCAGGCGCTCCTGCTCGGCGCGGTCATCGCGCTCGCCGAGGCGCTCGGCGACCTCTTCGAGTCGACCCTCAAGCGGGACATGCACGTCAAGGACAGCGGCCGCCTCCTCGGGGGCCACGGCGGGATCCTCGACCGCATCGACTCGCTGCTCTTCGCCGGGATGGCAGCGCTGTTCACGATCGCCGCGTTCGGCTTCTTCCCCTAGGACAGGCTCGGAACAGCCAAGCTCCGTCGGGACACTGTCCCCGGACCTGGTCCAGGGACAGTGTCTCGTTCGGTCAGGCGCGGGGGAGGGCGTCCACGCGCTGGATCCACGCGGCAAGGCGCACGTGGTCGGCGCCTAGCGGCAGGTGGTCGCGGAGGATGCGGTGGAACGGCTCCTCGTCCGCCCCGTCGTAGAGCAGCGCGTACTTGACGAACGGGAAGGCGGCGCAATCCGCGGCGGAGAAGCCGCCGAAGAGGAAGTCGCGCCCCGCGAGC
>JAWVDX010000162.1:0-4797 GCA_033857015.1 Gaiellaceae bacterium | reverse complement strand
GGCGGGCCCACTACAAAGAGGTCGAGCTCGCGACGACGCTGATCGTGCGCGGCTCCACCGGTCCTGCCCGCCTGAATGAGCTGTCCCCTTCGGCCGGTGCGGCCCGGCCGAAGGGGACAGACGTTGGCTCATGCCTGCTGCACCAGCTTCCAGGCCTGCGCGGCGGTGCCGTTGCAGGTGTGCTGCTGGAGCTGGACGCCGTTCGCCGTCGAGGCGGCCGGCACGTCGAGGCACTTGCCCGAGTTGCGGGCGACCATCTTGTAGAAGCCGTTGCCGAGCGAGACGGGCTGCCACTGCTGGTTCGTCCCGCCGCCGTAGGCCCAGGTCTGGATCTTGGCGCCGTCGGCGACCGTGCCGGCTCCGCCCGTGACGTCCCAGACCTCGTTCTGCGCCGCTGACGTGCGGTTCAGCACGTTGTAGTAGCCGGAGTCGGTGGCCCGGAACTGCCAGCCCTGGTTCGTGCTCCCGGTGACGCACGCCCACTGCTGGACGCTCGTCCCGTTGGCCGTTCCGCCCGCCGAGTCGTCGACGCAGCTGCTCGAGTTCTGGTTCACGACCTGGTACCAGGCTCCGGGGGTGATCCCGCCGCCGCCACCACCGCCACTGGCGACCGTCCCCTGGATCCCGAAGTCCCAGAGGGAGTAGCCGTACGCCGAGCCGCGGACCGTGCCGTACATCCGGACGTAGCGGCCCGTACCGGTCACGTTCAGCGTCTGGATCCCGCCCGTCCCGGTCGTCGTCGAGTAGATCGTCGTCCAGGCGGCCCCGTCAGGCGAGGTCTGGATCTGGAACGCCTTCCCGTAGGCGGCCTCCCAGCTCAGCGTCACCTGGGTGACGTTGTAGGACTGGCCGAGGTCGACCTGGATCCACTGCGGATCGCTGAACGCGGACGACCAGCGCGTGGCGTTGTTGCCGTCCGTCGCAGCCGAGGCAGGGTAGGTCGCGCTCTCGCTGGAGGACGCCGTGGTCGGCTTGCCCTGCGCGATGCCGTCGCTGACGCCACCGCCACCGCCGCCACCACCGCCGGTGCCACCGCCGCTCGTGCCGAAGCTGCCGATCGTCATCGCGGCCGAGGCGGGGTCGGGCTGGTCGATGACCGGAGCGAAGCCGCCGACGTCGTCGTAGGAGAAGCCGTAGGCGAGCCCGTTCAGCGAGTTCGCGTGGATCGTCTTCGAGAACAGGTTCGACGCGGTCTGGCCGTAGAACTGGGTCGCATCCGTCGTCGGCTGCGTGTCGAACATCACGCGGCTCGACGTTGACAGCGTCGCGCGGTTGAGCGCAGCACAGACCCGTGCGCCGACGGCGAGAATCGCCGTCTCGTTCGGCTGGCCCCCCGGCTGGGTGCCGCCCGCGCAGGCGAACGTGTCACTCGTCGTCGGCTTCGTCAGCGTGCCGATGACGTTGCCGCTCGCGTCCCTGAACGTCCAGTTGTTGCCGCTCGTCGTCCCGGTGAAGTTCCCGAGCCCGGTCTGGACGGTGAGCGTGTGCGTCGCGTAGTACGACCACGCGGCCGTGATGTACGCGTCGAGGTAGGTCGAGCTGAACGAGCCGTTCGCGATCGCGTGCACGGGTGCGAGCACGCGCAGCGGCAGGCCGTCGGACGAGCGCGTCGTGATCAGCGACGACCACGGCGCGCCGAGCGCGGTGAAGGCGTTGAGGATGCCGGTGCGGTTGCCGGGAATGCCCTGCGTCTGCGTCACGCCGGCCGACGAGGTCACCGACACGGTCAGCGGGACGCTGAACATGTCGACCGTCGTCGTGTTGATGAAGATCCCGTTGCCGGCGCTGCTCGCCCGGGCGAACTCTGTCCAGTCGTAGAGGACGTTCGCGTTGGCGTCGCTCGCCACCCACGCCGCCGGCTCGACGAGGCCGTTCGTCGTCAGGAAGAACGAGAGCTTCGAGCCCATCGACAGGTAGATGCGGCCGCCCGCGAGGCTCGGTGGCAGCGTGATCGTCTTGCTCGCGCCGTTGCCGGGGCCGGCGATCGACACGTCCGGTGCCGCGACCGGCCCGTTCGGAGTCGACGACGGGAACGACCAGGCACGCCAGGTGCCGCCGCCGTCGACGTAGCCCTGGGCTCCTGCCGAGTTGCGCGCGATGACGTAGATGTACGTCGCGTCGCCGCGACCGGAGTTGTTCGTGACGGTGAACGGCAACTGCGCGACGGCGGCCGATCCTGCCTGGCTGCACGCCAGAAAGACGATCGCGGCCATGACCGCAAGCAGCGGCGCCGTGGCTTTGTGGTGCACACGCGGTGCGTGCATGAGTGGTTCCCCCTTGTGATGGTCGTGTGAGCGCGCCGGGAGACGGCGCGCTATCAGCGAATGGATGTGTGTGTCTCCCCCTGCGTTGGACAGTCCGGATCACGGTCGGGCTCCGACCCTTCCGTGCCGTGCGAGCCACGCTTGCGGGCGTGGCCGAATTCCCCCTCCTGGCGTCCCGCGGGCAGCTACCGGTTTTTTTCCGGTAGCACTCCCGGAGAGGACGGTAAGCGGTCGGCCAGGGCCGCGTCAAGCAATTCGTTTGTGGCAACTCGCGCGCCGATGCCAGGCAGTTCGCGCGCGTCCAGGACGGCTACATCCGCGGGCAGGAGATGGTCATCCTCGATGGGTTCATCGGCAACGACCCCGACTTTCAGGTACCTGCCCGTCTCTACGTCGAAGCGGCCAACGCGAGCATCGCGGCGATGCAGCAGCAGCTCTTCTTCCAGCCAGGCGAGGTGCACGAGCCGGAGCTGACGGTCATCTATACCCCCAGTTGCCCGCCAACGGAAAGCCGGACTACCGGCTGATCCTCGTTGATCTCGAGCAGCGCAAGTCCCCCGGCGCGAGAGCCACCAGGCTCGAGAGCGGGCTGCATGTACAGCGCGTGTACAGGCACGTCTCCGAACGGTCCATTTAGGCGCAGTCACCTGCAGCTAATAAACGGCCCCATTGCAGGCACAAGCAGCTAGTCGCGACCTGCTGCGTGTTGTCTATCCTGGACTCATAATCCGTCGGTCCCAGGTTCGAGTCCTGGCGGGCCCATCTGAAAGTCCCCTGCAAAGCGCCAGGAGTGACGAACGCGAACACCGAACGCCGGGGTGGGGTGGCCAGGGAAGTGGAGGACTGGCTTGCTTTCCTCGAGCGGGTCGGGCCGGATCCTGTCTTCGCGCGCATTACCATCGGAGGCGTACCGCGGGTGCCTCGCGGCCCCGGGACGTCTTGCCCCGGCGGAACGGAACGGACGGCCCCGAGACATACTCGACGGCGGCCTCGCGCCCGCGCGGCTGCGGATAGAGGCGCATGAGCGCTCGCTCCTCCTCGGGCACGCCGACGGTGATGGGCAACCCGAGGCCGGCAAGGTCGCGCGCCATCAGCGGATGGTCATGCGTCCAGACCCCGCTCGAGAGCAGGTGGGCGAGATCGCGGGCACGCGCCGGCTCCATGTGGCGCTCGAGGAGGTCGGTCGCCACGGCCTCGACCTGGCGCAGCGCCTTCCGCCCGAGGTCGGCGAGGAGGAGAGTCTGGTCATCGTGTTCGCCCGGCATGCTCGCGACCGCGACGAGCGAGGCGGCCGCGTACTGCCCGAGCTGCGGGTCGATCGGCCCGAGCGCGGCATGGTCGTCGATGATGATCTCGTCGGCCGCGAGCGCGATCAGCGTGCCGCCGCTCATTGCATAGTGCGGGACGACGGCGACGATCCGCCCGTCGTGGTCGCGCAGCGCCCGCGCGATCTGGCTCGCCGCAAGGACGAGCCCGCCGGGCGTGTGCAGGATTCTCTCGATCGTTCGCCCGGGCTTGGTGCTCCGGATCGCCTGGAGGACGCTCTCCGCGTCGTCGATGTCGATGTGGCGCACGAGCGGGATGCCGAGCAGCGAGATCGTCTCCTGCCGGTGGATCAGCGTGATGACGGTCGCCTTCCGCTTGGCGGCGATCACGGCGAGGACACGACGCCGCGCCAGCATGAGCATCTGCTTCTGCACGAGTGGCTGGAGCGAGCTGATGATGAAGAAGAGCCAGAGGAGGTTCCAGAAGTTCACGTGCCTGCTTGGTAGCCGCGCGAGCCGGTCTCCAACCCGGTTCCCAGGCACGTCGAGGTGACCTAGCCGCCGCCGAGAATCTGGGTCAGCTGGATCCGGGTTGTGATCTGCAGCTTCGTGAAGACCTTGTGCATGTGGTACTCGACGGTCTTCGGGCTGATGAAGAGTTGCGTGCCGATCTCGGCGTTCGAGGCGCCGTCGGCCGCGAGCCGCGCGATTCGGGCCTCCTGCGCGGTCAGAACGTCGCGGAGCTCGACGGTCCGCTGCGCGCGGTGCTCGCCCGTTGCGGCCAGCTCGTCGTGAGCGCGGCCGGCAAAGCCCGCGATGCCCATCGAGGAGAACATCTGGTACGCGATCCGGAGCTGCCTGCGCGCGTCGCGCCGGCGGCGCTCGCGGCGCAGCCACTCGCCGTAGAGGAGGTGCGCCCGCGCGAGGTGCGGCGCAGCGCGGCAGGAGCGCAGCTGCTCGATCGCCTCGATGTAGAGACGGTCGGCCGGTCGGCCTCGGCTCAGGAGGGCGCGCGACCGCGCGAGCATCCCGCGGGCCCAGGCTGTGCCGCTGACGGCGGTCTCCTCCAGCTCGGACAGCGCTTGCTGCGCGCGAGCGCGCTGGCCGCTCCGCATCCCTGCCTCGACCAGCTCGGGCAGTGCGAAGGTGCGCAGGTAGAGGGCCTGACGCTCGCAAGCGTCCGTGGCGGCGGCGAACGCGTCGTCGTAGTGCGCGACGCCGTTCTCGAGCACCGCGAGCGCGTACTGCGTGAAGCTCATGTAGCGCCC
>JAWVDX010000161.1:0-4221 GCA_033857015.1 Gaiellaceae bacterium | reverse complement strand
GCCTCCTGACCTTCGTCGTGCTGCCGGCCCTGGCCACGACCCCAGGCGCCGCCGTGCCGCCGCCGTCGACGAGCGGCGTCATGCCGATCGACTACAACACGGGCGGACAGTCCAACGACTGCGCGCTCTTCTATGCCAGCAACCCGAGCGCGCAGCCGGCCTACCAGTACCGGATCGCGAACCCCAAGAGCCAGAAGTACACGACGACGGTGAACGGCTCGGCGGTCACGTTTACGCTCAAGCTCGACCCGGCGTCCGCGCAGAGCCTCCCGGCATCCGGGAACCAGAAGTACGTCGACTTCACGTCGACCGGAGCGCGGGTCGTCGACGCAGGCATCAAGGGTGGCACCGACGAGACGCGCTACAACTACGCGGGTCAGACGGGCGGCTTCGTCATCGGCGACGGCTCCTTGCACGCACCGGCGCAGGCCACCGTCTCGAGCACGGACCCCACGCCGACCCAGCTCTACGCGATCAGCAACATCACGTTCTGCTTCAACGTCGGCTCCGCCTCCGGGACGGTCTACAACGACGTGAACGAGAGCACGACGATGGACACCGGCGACACGCCGCTGGCGGGCTGGACGGTGCGTCTCTACAAGGGCGTGACGGCCGGGACCGCGGGTGGCGGAACCGTCGTCGGCACGACGACGTCGGCCGCGGACGGGACGTACCGCATCGGCGCCGCGCTCGACCCGACCGCCGTGTATCGCCTCTGCGAGGTGCCGCCCTCGGGGATCTGGGCGCAGTCCCAGCCGCTCCCGACGAGCACGACACTCTGTAACGGGACAGGCGAGAAGAAGAAGGGCTACGACATCCTGCCGCCGGCGGCCGAGAACGTCACCGGACGCGATTTCGGCAACGTGCCGGCCATAGCGGCTCCGTGCCCCGCGGCACCGTTCGGAACGACCGACTCGGCCTACCAGATCCAGCTCGCGGGCTGCAAGAGCAACGAGTTCGTCTTCCGCGCCGGCACGATCGCCGGGAAGCCGCTCGCCAGGGTCTGGGCCGGCGACCAGACCGTGAGCATGATCCCGATGGTCGAGAAGATCACCTGGCCCTACGACCGGGCGGCGGGCCAGAACCAGCTGACCGTCATCTACAACGACGTGTTCCCGTTCACGGGCGCGACCAAGGTCATGAAGTACTGCCTGGTCGATCCGCGCACGAGCTCGACGAGCCTCGTCCTGGCTGCCGCGTACTCGTCGCACGCGAACAAGGACCTCGTCCTTCCGGCCGGCGAGACCTCGTGTCTCATCACGTCGACCGAATCGGCCGCGGGCTCGTTCGTCGCCTTCGTCTACTCGGAGGCCGACGGCTGGAGAAGCACCGCCTGAGCCTCTAGAGCCCGAGCAGCTGCGCGAGGCGATCCGTTTCGCGCAGCTGCTCCTCGCTCTCTCCGCCGCCCAGCTCTGCGAGTGCGCGCCGGGCGAGCAGCTGCTCGTAGAGGAGGCCCTGATCCTCCGCCGAGCGGAGTGCCCGGTCGAGGAAGATCCGCGCGTCGTCGAGCCGGCCCAGCGACGCGAGACACGCGGCACGGGCCCGCTCGAGCGGCGCTGCGAGGAACGCGGCGTCCTCCTCGGCGTGGAACGCCGCTGCGTTCAGCGCTTCGAGACCCTCGGCGCCGTGGCCGGCCCGCGCCTGCGCCTGGGCGAAGTAGAGCGTGATCTCGAGCACGATGCCGGCATGGCCGACTCCGGCGGCTTCGGCGACGATCCGTTGGAGGGACTGCAGCGCCGCCGGCACGTCGTCGCGCTCGAGCGCGCAGCGCGCCAGCTGCGTCTCGGCGAAGAGGGCGAAGGGCGTGAAGCCGGAGGAGCGCAGCACGCGCCGCGCGTCCGTGAGCAGGCGCTCCGCCTCGTCGAGCTCGCCCCGGCTGACGAGGAGCTCGCCGAGGTTCGCTCCCGCAACGGCCGTGTGCTGGCGGTCGCCGGCGCGCAGGCAGTCCTCCTGCGCGCGGGCGTACAGGCTCGCGGCCTCGTCCCACCTGCCGTCGGCGTAGGCCTGGACGCCGAGGTTCAGCTCCATGATCCCGCGCGAGCGCGTGTGGCCGAGCCTGGTGTAGATGTCGAGCGACATCCGCTCGTGGACGGCCTTCTCCGGCTGCCCGAGCATCTGGTAGGCGCCGTCGAGCGCGGTGTACGAGCGCGCCAGCGCCTCGAGCTCCTGCACCGGCTCGGCCTCGGCGATCGCCTCCTGCGCCAGGGCAATCGCCTCCCGCGGATGCCCCTGCAACCAGCGGATCTCGCTGCGCATCGCGCGCAGGTTCGCCCTCGCCCCGACCGCTGCGGCCGAGTCGACGTCCTCGACGACGCGGAGCCCGGCCGTCGTCTCGCGGAGGGCGAGGCCGTACGCACCCTGGCGGACGCGCGCCTTGGTGCGCAGCGCGAAGACACGGGCGCATTCCACGGGGTCGTCGAGCAGCAGCCTCGTCGCCTGGCGCAAGGCGGTGAAGGAGGGATCGAACAGGCCCGCCGCCTCGCGGACGGCGCCGAGCGCCACCCAGACCGAGGCGCGATCGTGGTTCCCGATGCCGCGCAGGCGCCGTCCCGCCGCGAGCGCCGTCTCGTAGAACCGCCCCGCCTCGACGTTCGCCGCGACGGCACGCGCCCGGTCGCCGGCGAGCCGGTTGTACCGCCACGCCTTCTCGTAGTGCTGCGCCGCGAAGAAGTGGAGCGCGAGCGGCGATGCCTCGTCCTCGGCCGCCGTCGCGCCCGTCTCGATCGCCTCGGCGACCCGCCCGTGCAGCTCGCGGCGGCGGCGGAACGCGAGGCCCTCGTACGCGACGTCGCGCAGGAGCGTGTTGCGGAAGCGCAGACCGCCGGTGGGATCCGGGTCGACGAGGCCGCGGAGCCGTACCCAGAGCGCCTCGTCGACCTCCACCTCGTCCCGCACCGCCGCCGACAGCAGCTCCTGCTCGAAGCGCAGGCCCAGCACGGAGGCGTAACGGAGCACCGTCCGGTCGGACGGCCGGAGCCGGTCGATCTCGGCCGCGATGATCGCCTCGACGGAGTCCGGCAGGGACTCGGTCGTCCCGGTCGAGCGGGCCAGATCCAGGAGCTCGAGGAGAAACAGCGGGCTGCCGCCCGAGCGGCGGGCGATCTCCTCGAGCTCGTGCGGCAGCAAGGGATTCTCGTCCGTCACGAGCTCCGCGATCTCGAGCGCGTGCCGCTCCGCGAGCGGCAGCAGGGTGAGCGCGACGAAGGGGACGCCCTCGTCCTCGACGCGCGTCCAGGCGGTGGACGGATCCGAGTGGACGACGACGAGGGCGTGCCGCGGCGAGGCGGCCGCGCTCGAGAGGCGACGCAGGAGGTCGGCGCTCGCCTCGTCGAGGAACTGCGCGTCGTCCACCACGACGACGAGCGGCGTGTCCGCAAGCGCCGAGGCGAAGAACCGCGCGACGACGTCGGCGAGCGTGTCGCTCAGGAACCGCTCGTCGAGCCCGCTCGTCTCAGGCGTCGGCGGCAGATCGAGGCCGAGCAGGATGCCGAGGAGCGGGAGCCACGGGACGAGCTCGGCGTCGGCGCCGGCGACCACCGCGCGGAGCCGTGCCTCCACCTCGCCGCCGGACGCGCTCAGATCGAGCCCCAGTGCCGCGCGCAGCGGCGCCCGCAGCGCGAAGTACGGCGTCGAGGCCTCGTACTCCTCGCACAGGGCGTGCAGGAAGGTCACGTCCGGAGAGGTCGCGACGAGCTCGGCGACGAGGCGGGACTTGCCGATGCCGGAGACACCGCTGAGCTCGACGATCCAGCCCTCGCCCGCCGTGACCCTGTCGCGGACCTCGCGCAGCGCTGCAAGCTCTCCGTCCCGGCCGACGAGCGGCGTCTCGGCGGCGCGCTCGACCCGCCGTCCGGCAAGCGCGCCGACGACCGACGCCCGGACGAGCTCCGCCTTGCCCTTCGCCTGGAACGGCTCGATCGCCGTCGTCGCGAAGAGCGCGCGCGACCGCTCGAGGACGATCTCCGTCGAAAGGATCTGCCCCGCCTCGGCGCGGCCCATGACCCGGGCGGCAGTGTTGATCGCGTCGCCGAGGACGACGTAGGTGCGGCGGTAGGGCGGCCCGAAGTCGCCCGTGAAGACCCGCCCCGTGTTGACGCCGGCCCGCAGCGGGATCACGCCGGGGCGCTCGATCACCTCGCGGAGCGCGCGCAGCATCTGCTCCTCGTCGTGACCGGTTCCCGACGGCGCGCCCGCGGTCAGGATCACCTTCACGCTCCCCTT
>JAWVDX010000160.1:0-5001 GCA_033857015.1 Gaiellaceae bacterium | reverse complement strand
CTACGGCGGCTTCGGCAAGGAACCGTTTGACGACCAGGCGAGCGAACTCGTCTGGGTCGTCCGGAAGCCCACGTAGCCCTAGTACAACCGCTTCTCCGCTAGGGGCATATCCGCCGGAAGTCAGGCTCACTGCGCGAGCCGTGAGGACTTCGGGGGAGCGCGCCGCGCGCTAGATTCGTCACATGGCGGTCAAACGGATGGACAACATGGGCATCGTCGTCGACGACCTACCCGCCACGATCGCGTTCTTTCGCGAGCTCGGCCTGGAGCTCGAAGGACAGGGGATGGTGGAAGGAGAGTGGGCGGGGCGCGTCACTGGACTGGGCGACCAGCGCGTGGAGATCGCCATGATGCGCACGCCGGACGGCCACAGCCGGCTCGAGCTCTCGCGCTTTCTCGCGCCACCTGTCGTCGCCGATCACCGGAACGCCCCGGTGAACGCTCTCGGCTACCTGCGCGTCATGTTCGCCGTGGACGACATCGACGAGACGCTCGCGCGGCTCCGTGAGCACGGCGCGGAGCTCGTCAGCAGCGAAGTGGTTCAGTACGAGGACGTGTATCGCCTCTGCTACGTCCGAGGCCCCGGAGGACTCCTCATAGGGCTCGCCGAGGAACTCGCCTAGCTGCGGCTTCCAAACTCGACGAAACGTCCGGGTGCACTTGGGCGCCATTTTCGCCGCGTGGCGCCTCGTTCTCTGTGTGGCCGCGCTGTGGCATGTTTCGGCGATGGACATCCGCCAGATGCGCTATTTCGTGGCGGTCGCGGACGAGCTTCACTTCGGCCGCGCGGCCGCACGGCTCCACATCGCGCAACCGGCGCTGAGCCAGCAGATCAGGATCCTCGAACGCGAGCTGGAGCTCCAACTTCTCGAGCGCACGAGTCGCGGCGTCGTCCTGACCGACGCGGGTGCAAGGCTCGTGGCCGAGGCGCACAGCGTGCTGGCGCGCTTCGACGAGGCGATGGAGGCGATGCGCCGGGTCAAGGAAGGGTCGGTCGGCGCTCTGCGGGTCGGGGTGTTCCCCGGTCCGCTGCGGGCGGTGCTGCCGCCCGCGCTCGTGGCGCTTCGCCGGCGGCTACCCGGCGTGGACGTGGAGACGCGATTCGTTCCGGCGCATGAGCAGCCCGTCGCCTTGCTCGACGCTCGACTCGACCTCGCCCTGATGCCGTCGCTTGGGCAGGCGTCCGTCGCGCCGCCGCTGGCCGAGAAGGTGGTCGGACGCGAGCTTCTCGGCATTGCGGTTCCTGCAGCTCATCCGCTCGCGAAGAAACGCCTGCTCGGCGGGACGGATCTCACGGGCCTGCCGTTCGTCTTCATGACTCGCGAGAGCGGGCCGGACGTCTACGACACGGTGCTCGCGGCACTCCGAGCGGCCGGCGTTCGACCTCGTTCGCTGCTCGAGTCGTCGACGCCCGAGTCCTCGCTGTCGATCGTCGCCGCGGGTCTCGCGGCGTCGGTGAAGACGCAAAGCGAGGTCGAGACCGCTCGCGGCGCCGGCGACAGCGTCGTCTGGAAAGCGCTTTCGAACTTCAACCTCGAGCTGTCGATCGTCGCTGCGTGGGACACGAGACGCGTGACGGCGCCGCTCGCGCTGCTGCTCGAGCTGCTCGGCGATAAGCCCCCGCTCTCATCCGAGAAGTAGCCGGTATTGGACGCGGTAGGCGGGGGGCGCTTCACTCCCCATGCCAACCAGACGACGGAAGGAAGCGATGCGAGCCGAAGCGACAACAGCGATGGAGCTCTACCACGAGGTCCGGGGCCACGGAACGCCGATCCTCTTCGTCGCCGGGATCCCAGGGGACGCGGGCCAGTTCGCGGCCGTCGCCGAGGAGCTCGCACGCGACCACACGGTGATCACCTACGACCGGCGTGCGAACTCCCGCAGCTCGCGACCGGCGGGGTGGGGCGCGACCTCGATCGCGGAGCAGGTCGCCGACGCGGCGGCGATGCTCGAGCTCGGCGACGGCGCCGCCCTGGTCTACGGGTCGAGCGTAGGCGCGATCGTCGCGCTCGAGCTCGCACGGTTGCTGCCCGAGCGCGTCAGCGTCGCGCTCCTGCACGAGATGCCGCTTGTCTCGGTGCTCGCTGATCCGGGGTCGGTCGCGGACGGAATCGGCGAGATTGTCGAGCCGGCGTTCGCGCGCGGAGGACCCGATGCCGCGCTCGAGGCGTTCCTGCGCTTCGCCTTCGGCGACGCCATCATCGACCGGCTCGACCCGGAGGAGCGTGTCCGCATGCTCGGGAACGGCGAGGTTGCGATGACGATCGACCTGCCGGTCTTCCAGAGCTACCGCCCGGATCCCGCAACGCTCCGCGGCGTCCACGCTCACGTGCTCGTCGGGACAGAGGAAGCCGTTCCGTTCTTCCACGAGGCAGCGGCGTGGCTCGCCGAGGCGCTCGGAAACACGGTGGTCGAAGCGCCCGGCGCGCACGGACCGCAGTTCGACCGCCCGCACGAGCTGGCGGCGCAGATCCGCCGTTTCGCGGCCTAGCCAGATGCGAGTGCTCTTCACCTCGTTCCCCTCCTCGGGACATCTCCACCCGCTGCTGCCACTTGCCCATGCGCTCGCCGCCGCGGGACACGAGGTCGCCGTCGCGTCCGGCTGCGACGCCGCCGGCGCAATCGCGGAGGCAGGCCTGGCCTTCGTCGAGGCAGGGCGCACCGAATCCGAGAGCGTGGCCGAGGCGATCGCCCGGATGCCCGACGCGACTCCGGCGGAGCGCGGAATCGCGATGTTCGCCACGGTCGCCGCTCCCGCGCTCGTCGACGACCTGCTGCCGCAGCTCGACCACCTCGCGCCGGACCTCGTCGTCCACGAGGAGGGAGAATGGGGCGGCCCGCTCCTGGCGGCCATCGCAGGCGTCCCGTCCGTCGCCCACGGCTGGGGAAGCCCGCTCTGGACGGAGGCTGACCTACGGGCGATCGACGCTGCTACGGCGCCTCTCTGGGCGCACCACCGTGTCGAGCCCGCATCCCCGGGCGCTCTCTTCGACCATCTCTACCTCGATGCGTGCCCGCCGGCGCTACAAGCGCAGAACGCCGAGCTCGTCGAGCGCCGACAGACGGTGCGATTCCAGCCGTTCGACTCCGACGACGAGCTCCCACCCTGGTTCGACGGTCTCGGTCGCCGACCACTCGTGTACGTCACGCTGGGCACCGTGCCCGTATTCAACAGGGCTCCCGAGACGCTCACCGCGGTCAGCGAGGCGCTCGCCGCAGAGGCCGTTGACGTCATCATCACCGTGGGCAAGAACAACGACCCGCGGGAGCTCGGGCAACTCCCGGCGAACGTGCGTGCCGAGCGCTACCTCCCGCAGGCGAAGGTCCTGGCCCGCTGCACCCTCGCGATCACGCACGGCGGCGCCGGGTCCACGATCGCAGCGCTCGCTCTCGGACTCCCGGTGCTCGTGCTTCCCCGCGGAGCGCCGAGCCAGCAGCGCCTCGCCGCACGCTGTGTCGCTACCGGTGCGGGACTCGCGCTCGACCCGAGCGACGTATCCGCCTCGACCGTGCACGACGCCGCGCGCGCACTGCTGGCCGACGGCGCGTTCCGCGCGAGCGCCGAGCGTGTTCGCGCGTCAATCGACGCCCAGCCGGAGGTGACGAGAATCGTGGCGCGCCTCGAAGCGCTGGCGCAGACCGGCGCGTCGTAGGACGCTAGGGTCGGACGCCACTGCCTTGCGGCAGGTAGCTTCACGATCGAGCCGCACCGGCGAAGATCGGAGGAGCGAGAGCGTGGACCAGGCGGAGCGTGCGATCGGACAGGGGCCTCCCCTCGCGGGCTCAACCGCTGCTGTGCAGGCCGAGGCGCTGGTGAAGCACTACACGAGCGGCAAGGAGGTCATCGAGGCGGTCCGGGGCGTCGACCTAAGGATCGAGACCGGCGAGGTCTTCGGCTTTCTCGGGCCGAACGGCGCCGGCAAGTCGACAACGGTGCGCATGCTGACGACGCTCCTGTCGATCACGTCGGGCACCGCCTTCGTCGCCGGGATCGACGTCGCTCGCGACCCCGACGAGGCGCGGCGCCGGATGGGCGTGGCGCTCCAGGAGGCCGGGCTCGACGCCCGCCAGACCGGACGCGAGCTGCTCGTCCTGCAGGGGCGGCTGTTCGGCATGTCCGCAGGCGCAGCCTCGGCTCGCGCCGGAGAGCTGCTGGCGCTTGTCGAGCTGGAGGAGTCCGCCGATCGCCGCATCAAGGGCTATTCCGGCGGCATGAAGCGGCGCCTCGATCTCGCGTCCGCCCTCGTGCACGAGCCGGACGTGCTCTTCCTCGACGAGCCGACGACCGGGCTCGACCCGGCGAGCCGGCTCACCGTCTGGGACGAGCTCCGCCGGATCAACGCCCGCGGCACGACCGTGTTCCTCACGACGCAGTACCTCGAGGAGGCCGACCAGCTCTGCGACCGGATCGCGATCATCGACGGCGGCCTCATCGTCCGCGAGGGAACACCCGGGCAGCTCAAGGCCGAGCTCCGCGAACGCCGGGGCCTCGCGAGCGACCCGACACTCGACGACGTGTTCCTCGACGCGACAGGTCGCACCCGCGTCGCCGGCGATGTGCAGGAGGTGTCGGCATGAACGAGGCCTGGGTGCTCGGACAGCGCTCGCTCCGCGAAGCGTGGCGGACGCCCGAGGCGCTGCTGCCGACGCTGTTCATCCCGCTGTTCTTCCTGGTCGTCAACGTCGGTCAGGCGGCGCGGATCTTCCCGTCCAAGTCGACGGCGTTCCTGCACGGCCAGAACTACGGTGCGTTCCAGCTGCCGAGCTCCTTGCTGCTCGCCGCCTCCTTCGGGTCGGCGGCACTGTTCCTGGTCGAGGACATCGAGCACGGGTACTTCGACAAGCTGCGCGCCACGCCGATCCCGCGCACGGCCATCGTGCTCGGCCGTCTGATCGCCGAGTCCGTCAAGGGGATCTTCATCGCGTCCGTGCTCGTGCTCCTCGCGCTGGCCTTCAGCATCACCATCGCGAGCGGGCCGCTCGGCTTCGTCCTGCTCGTCG
>JAWVDX010000159.1:0-7751 GCA_033857015.1 Gaiellaceae bacterium | reverse complement strand
CTCCGCCTGGCTCGCACGCGGCCTGCTTGCGCTGCCGGCCGCCGCCGCGCGGCAGGACTCCGCGTGGGTGGGGAGCGTGCAGCTCGCGGGCGATCGCCGCGACGCGGCCGTGCGTCTGGCCGCCCGGCTCGACCAGCGCGACCGCGACAGGGTCTTCTCGAGAGTCGTGACGCTCTTCCGGGCCGCCACGATCTCGCGCGGCCAGGCGCTCGTCCCGTCGCTCGCTCCCGTCGACGCAGAGGCCGCGATCGCGCGGCTGACGCCCCGTCTGCGCTCGGACACGGAGCGGGCGCAGGCGCAGGTCATGGTCGGCGTCCTCCTCGCGCTGACCGCCGGGAACGGCGACGGAACGCTGAGCAACGGCCAGGGGACGGGCGGCAACCTGCTTCTGAGCCAGGCGTTGCACGACTTCCAGGATGCGGTGCGCAGCGACGAGAGCAACGAGGAGGCCAAGGTCGATCTCGAGGTCGTCCTGCAGCAGGCGGCGAAGAGCCGTCAGAAGGGACGCTCGCGCGCCCAGGGGAGCAAGGCGAGCAGGCGGCACGACATCGAGCCGCCGAACCCGGCGACGAAGCGTCCCGACGCCCCGCAGGCGAGCTTCTCCAACCCGGGCTCGGGGTACTGAGGTGACCTTCGCGACCCCGTGGTTCGGGCTGCTCGGCCTCGTCGGTCTCGTCCCGCTCGCGCTTGCGCTCGAGCGGCTGCGCACGGGCGCGGCGCTCCGTGCAGAGCTCGGCCTCGCCGCGCCGGGTCGCCTGCGCCGGGCGGCGCGCCCGCTCGGGATCGTCGGGCTCTTCGCGGTCGTCGCCGTCACGGCCACCCAACCGGCGCTGCGCAGCCAGCAGGAGCGGGTCGCCCGCTCGGACGCCCAGATCTTCCTCGTGATCGACAACTCGCGCTCGATGCTCGCCTCCCGGGGCCCGAACGGGGTGCCCCGCTACGCGCGCGCCCTCGCGTTCGCGCGGCGCCTGCACGCGGCCCAGCCGGAGGTGCCGATCGGGGTCGGGGCGCTCACCAACCGTGTCCTGCCCTACCTCATGGCGACCTCCCAGGAGCAGGCGTTCCAGGTCGTCCTGAGCGACGCCTACGGGATCGAGCGCCCTCCGCCCGAGGCCACGATCGGGGCTGTGATCTCGACGCTCGCCGCACTCGACGACGTCGCCCAGCACGACTTCTTCCCGGCGAGCGCGCACAAGCGCGTGCTGGTCGTGCTCTCGGATGCGGAGACCCTGCCCTTCAACGTGCGCCCCGTGCTGCGCGACTTGCGGAGAGTCCACGTGACGCCGATCCTCGTCCGCTTCTGGCGTCCCGACGAGCGGGTCTACAAGCCTGAGGGCGGGATCGAGCGCTACAAGCCGAGCGTGCCCGACGAGCTCGCTCGCCTGCAATCGGTCGGGCTGGCCTCCTACGACGAGACCCAGTTCGGCGAGGTGCGCGCGGCAGTGCAGAAGGCGGTCGGCCACGGCCCGACGACGCGCGTCGCGCTCGAGCGCCTCGACCAGCCGATCGCCCCGCTCGTGGCGCTCGCCG
Organism: Gaiellaceae bacterium; assembly: GCA_033857015.1. Lineage (GTDB taxonomy): Bacteria > Actinomycetota > Thermoleophilia > Gaiellales > Gaiellaceae > JAWVDX01. The sequence continues at coordinate 6,221 of JAWVDX010000159.1, read as the reverse complement.
GGCTCCTGCCGCTGCTCCTGCTGCTCGCGCCGCTGCGCGGCGGCCGGCCTCAGCGGCGGCGGGGAAGCATGAGCCACGCACCAGCGCCGGCAACCCTCTCGGGCCCGGTCGGTCACGGCGTGCGGTAGCAAGGGGCGCCCTGGCGCAAAGGGCGATCCTGGAGGATGATGTGAGCGCGGTCACGTCGATCTCCAGCCGTCGCGAGGAGGCCGTCGCAGTGCAACCCATATCGGAACACACGCGTCCGGTGACGCTGTCGGACGTCGCGCGCGCTGCGGGCGTCTCGGTCAGCTCGGTGTCGCGCATCCTCGCAGGGAAGGCGCGTGTCTCGCGCCAGACCGAGGCGCGCGTCCTCCACCACGCGGAGGCGCTCGGGTACCGGCCGAACCTCCATGCGCAGGGCCTGGCGCGCGGGAGCTCCGGCGTCATCGGCGTGCTCAGCCAGCATCGAGCGAGCTCCTTCTACGGGAGCATCCTCGAGGGCGTCGAGATCGCGCTCATGGAGACGCCCTATCACCCGATCTTCGCCTCGGGGCACTGGAACCTCGCGCACGAGAAGAGCGCGCTCGACCTGCTGCTCCGCTACCGCGTGGACGGGATCATCGTGCTCGGCGGCCTGCTCGACGACGAGCAGCTCGCGGCGATCGACGAGCACACGCCGCTCCTCGTGGTCGGCCGCTCGTTCGGCGATCCGGAGCGCCGTCTCGAGATGGACAACGTCGATGCGGCGGAGCGCCTCACGCGCTATCTCATCGACCTCGGCCACCGGCAGATCGCCCATATCGCGGGCCCGTCGTTCGCGCCGGAGCCTGGCGCGCGCCGCGCAGGCTCCGAGCGCGCCCTGCGCGCGGCAGGGATCGAGCCGGCTCCAGCGCTCGTCGTCGAGGGCGACTTCCTGTTCGAGTCGGGCTCGCTCGGGGTCGACGAGCTGCTCGCCCGCGGCGTCGAGTTCACGGCCCTCTTCGCCGGGAACGACTGGATGGCCTACGGCGCCCGCTCGGCGCTCGACCGGCACGGGCTGCGCGTCCCCGAGGATGTCTCGCTCGTCGGCTTCGACGACGATCCGGTGGCGGAGTGGCAGACCCCGCCGCTCACGACGATGCGCCAGCCGACGGCCGAGGTCGGCTCGGCAGCGGCGGCCGCGATCCTCCGCGTGCTCGCGGGCGAGGACCCGGCGCTGCCCGCCTTCGAGCCCGAGCTGATCGTGCGCGGCTCGGCCGGCCCGCCCAAGACCTAGCAACAGACTGTTACTAGGGGTGGCGCAGGCGCGGGTCGAGCAGCACCTGGAGGACGTCCGCCGCGAGGTTCACGACGACGACGAAGACTGCGATGCAGATGAAGATCGCCTGCACGAGCGGGAAGTTCCCGGCCATCGCCGCTTGCTGCATCTGCCAGCCGCCGCCGGGGTAGCTGAAGATCGACTCGATCGCGGGGATGCCGCCGATCGCCATCCCGAAGGCGACCGCGAAGCCCGTGACGACCGGGAGCAGCGCGTTTCGCCCGGCGTAGCGGAACATGATCCGTGACTCGCTCAGCCCTTTGACCCGGGCGAGGGTGACGTACTCCTCGTTGACGACGCTCGTCATGACGTTGCGGGTGCTGAGCGCCCAGAAGCCGAGCGACGAGACGAAGAGGACGAGGATCGGCAGCTGTGCGTGGCGGAAGGCGCTGGCGACGAACTCCCAGCTCCAGCTCGGCACGAGCGCCACGTCGTAGGCCCACTGGATCGGGAACCAGCCCAGCTCGAGCGCGAGGAAGTACACGGCGAGCCCAGCGAGGACGAAGCCCGGTGTGGCCCAGAGCGCCGCCGTGGCCGTCGTCGCGAGGCCGTCGACGAACCCGCCTCGCCGCCAGCCGGCCACGATCCCGAGCCAGACGCCGACGACGAAGGCGAGCAGTGTGCCGACCCCGACGAGGACGAGCGAGAAGGGGAGCGCGTTCCAGAGCACCGAGCTGACGCCGGGAACTCCCTGGTCGACGTGGCCCGTGAGGATCTGGCCGAGGAAGTGGGCATAGCCGGCCGGCGAGACGGGCTGCGGGTTGCGGATGCTCATCGCCCGCGAGGTCAGCTGGGGCAGCGCGTAGCAGACGGTGAGGGCGATCCAGAGCGCGAGTGCGTAGATCAGGAATCGCGCGGCCAGGACGCGCACGACCGTCGATGCGACCCGCGACAGGCGGTGCAGCGCCTCGCCGAGCGGCTCGCGCGGGAGGCGCGCCGCCGCCGGCGGCCTGCGTCTCGGGAGGCGCGGAAGGCGCAGCCGCAATCCGCGCCTCCGACCCGACGGCAGGCGCAACCGCGGGTCGGCGAGCTCCTCCAGCCCGTGCATCGTGAGCACGAGCCCCGTGGCCAGGAGCATCAGCGCGAGCGCCGGGAAGAGGAAGTGCCACCACGTCCCGGTCAGGAGCGCCAGGTTGTTCTGCGCGGTGGCCAGCATCGAGGCCCAGGTGCTGCCGCCCACGTCGCCGAGCGCGAACCGCCCGCGCGAGAGCGCGGCGAGGTAGTCGAGGGTCGCCTGGACGACCATGGACTGGATCGCCACGAAGAAGAAGCCCGCCGCGATCCGGCTCGCCATGCACGGCAGCAACTCGGCGAAGGCGAGGCGGAACCTTCCCTCGCCGCCCAGCAGCGCCGCGGCGATGAAGTCCCGCTCCCGCAAGGCGAGCGCCTGCGCGCGGAGCACGCGAGCCTCGGCCGCCCAGGTGGCGAGGGCGATCATCCCGATCGTGACGAGCGTCGTGTTCTGCGAGCGCGGGAGGACGCCGGCGACGAGGATCGCCATCGGCAGCATCGGGATGACGAGGAACGTGTTCGTGAGCGCGCTCGTGAGCTGGTCGACCCAGCCGCCGAAGGTGCCCGCGAGCAGTCCCATGGCGATCGCGAGCGTCATGGCGATCGCCGTCGCCCCGCCGACCGTCAGCAGGGTCAGGCGCCCGCCGTAGACGACCTGGGCGAAGACGTCGAAGCCTTCGTTCGTCGTCCCGAAGGGAAAGCGCCAGGACGGGTATGCGATCCGCACGCCGGTCGACACGCTGGGGTCGTGGGCCAGCAGCGGGGCCGCAATCGCCACGAGGACGAGGAAGCCGAGGATCCCGATCCCGACCTTCGCCTGGCGGTTCGCAAGGAGCAGGCGAAGCCACGCAGGCCCGCGCATCCGGCCCTCGAGCGAGCGCCCACCGGGCGCCTCGACCACGAGCGGAACGCCGCTCATCCCCTGCGCCCCATCGGGCGATCGTACTGCCGCTCAGACACGGGGCCGGAACGCGCGAGGCCGCCGGGAGCCCGGCTGGGCCCCCGGCGGCGCTGCGCCCTGGGCGCTACGGACCGCTGACGAGGTTCTGCACGTTGGTGCTCGAGTTCGCGGCGTTGCCCGTGTTGTTGATGATGTGGGCGATCGTGCCGGTTCCGCCGAGCGAGACGGTGACCATGTCGTGGAACCGCACTCCCGCGGTGACAGGCACCTCGAATGCGCGGTCCGCGACCACCGAGGAGTTCGTGCTGAAGAAGCAGTAGCTCCCGAGGCCCCAGGCCTCGTGGGTGGTCACGCCGCTCGCGACCTTGTAGGCCGCGAAGCCGCGGGTCGAGCCGTTCATCCAGCTGGCCTGGTTCGGCACGTCGTACGGCATCTCGTTCTGGAAGAAGTACGTCCGTCCGCCGTTGCCGTTCCAGATCACCTGGTACTGCTGGTAGTGCTCGACGAAGAGCCCGTACATCGTCACGTTCTGACCGTTGACGACGAGCCCGGTGGCCGCGGTGTTCGACGTCCAGCCGACACCGCTGCCGTGGTCGGCGCGCCACAGCCACATGTGGTCGCCGATGACGTTGTTGCTGTTGATCTGCAGGCTCTGCGTCGCCTTGCCGACACCGGCGCCGCCGATGCGGAAGAAGACGTCGCTGAGCTCGGTCGGGTTGGCGGAGTGATCCGCCGACGAGCCCGGCTGGCCAACCTGCATCAGGAGCGCCGAGTTCGTCGTCCCTGCGTCGATCAGGAGTCCGGCGATCTTCACGCCGTCCACGTCGTCGACGTTGATCGCCGTCACGCCGTTGTCGGGCACGAAGGTCGCCAGACCGAGGCCGAGCACCACCGTGTTGGCCCGCGTGATGTGGATCGGGGCGTTCAGGTGGTAGACGCCCGGCGTGACGATCAGGTTCTGACCCGCCGCGAGCGCGTTGTTGATCGTCGTCGCGGTGTCACCGGACTTGACGATGTAAAACTGGCTGATCGGCATCGAGGTGCCGGCCGGTGTCCCGGCCCAGCTGATGCCGCTCGAGTTCGAGCGCAGGGCCGGCACGAAGACGTTCCAGGCACCCGCGCCGTCCACGTACAGGAACGGCTTCTCGCGGACGACCGGCGTCGTGCCGACCGTCGTGTAGGGCGGGCTCGGGAAGGAGTTCCCCGGCGCGTTGACGTCGCCGACGAAGACCATGTTCCAGTTCGAGCCCGTCCAGCTCCCCCACTGGGAGTTGCGTGACAGCCACTGCTGCTGCGAGCCGGACTGCACCTGGTTGTCGATCTTGGAGTCCGCGAGGAAGCCGCCGCTCGACCAGCCGCCGTCGTCCAGGGGCAGGTTGCCGCGGATGTGCACGCGCCGCATCGGCGCCGCCTGCGACACGGCCCAGCGGTTCGAGCCGCCGGACGGGGTGACCGACAGGTTCTCCGCGTCACGCCAGAAGTTCTGCGTGGCGTTCCCCTGGAACCAGTCCGCCTCGGCGTGGACGGCCCCGTTGATCGTCACGCTGTCCGGCGAGAGGCCGAGCCCCGCGACCTGGGTGTAGAAGCCGACGTTCGCGTCCACGTTGTACGTCCCGGGCTTGAAGAGCAGCGCGTAGCGCTGCGACCCGAACTGGTTCGTCTGCTGCGAGTTGAAGACGTTGTTCAGCTGCGTCTGGATCGTGGAAGCAGACTGCGACGGATCGAAGATCAGGACGTTCGGCCCGAAGTTGGGATTCGTGCCGCCGCCAGTGCCGACCGGCGTCGCGCTGAACGACTGCGCCGCCGACCCGTTGCACGTCCACTGCTGGAGCTGGACGCTGTCTGCGGTCGAAGCGGACGGGACGTCGAGGCACTTGCCGCTGAAGCGGTTGACGAAGTGGTACCTCCCCGAGGCCTCCTGCACCGGAAGCCACTGCTGGTTCGTCCCGCCTCCGTACGTCCAGAGGTGGATGAGCGAGCCGTCGGCGCTCGAGACGTTCGAGTCGTCCCAGACCTGGCCGGTGGCGGTCGACACGCCGACCTGGAAGTAGCCGCTGTCGGTCGCGGTGAACTTCCACTGCTGGGCGGTCGAGCTGTTGCACACCCACTGCTGCACCGCCGTGTCGTTCGCGGTCGCGCCGTTGCGGGCGTCCACGCACTTGCCGTTGGCGCCGTTCTTGACCGTGTAGGTCGAGCCGGAGGTGAGCGTCCCGCCCGAGGGCGCGTTCAGGTTGAAGGACTGCGCCGCCGTGCCGTTGCAGGTGTACTGCTGGAGCTGGACGCTGTCCGCGAGCGAGGCGGCCGGCACGTCGAGGCACTTGCCGCTGAAGCGGTTGACGAGGTGGTAGGCGCCGGAGCCTTCCTGCACCGGCAGCCACTGCTGGTTGGTGCCGCCGCCGTAGGCCCAGAGCTGGATCGGCGAGCCGTCGGCGCTCGAGATGCCGGTGTCGTCCCAGGCCGCCGTCGTGCTGCCAGACGTGACCTGGAAGTAGCCGCTGTCGGTCGCCGTGAACTTCCACTGCTGGCTCGCGCCACCGCTGCAGGAGAGCTGTTGCACCGCCGTGCCGTTGGCGGTCGCGCCGCCGCGGGCGTCGACGCACTTGCCGCTGTTGACGCTGACAACCGTGTAGGTCGTGCCGGAGACGACCGCGGCGCCGCCCGCCGGAGCTGCGACGAGCGCGACGCTCGCCACGATGGCGGCGGCGCAGAGCGCGGTCCTGGCCCTGCCCAACGCATCCAATGCCTTGCTCACGATGGATCCTCCCCTTTTGGCTGGACGCGCGGGGCCCCACGAAGGCCACACCACGCGCTGGGCGATCTGATCTGAAACTAACGACTCAAGTACCAGTAGCTTTCGCGGCAGCCAAACAGTCGCGGGTCGCGTTGTCAAGGAGTTCGCAGGGGATTCGTTGGGGGATTCGCTTCCTTGACAGGTTGAGCGATCACCTGTTAGAAGCCTTTCCACCGAAACTTGAGCTGAAAGTTTCGGCCAGTCCAATCGTTTCGCGATCAAGGGGGGAACCTTGACCA
>JAWVDX010000158.1:0-3450 GCA_033857015.1 Gaiellaceae bacterium | reverse complement strand
ATCAGGGCCGAGACGAGCGCCACCAACCTCGCGGTCGGCGCCACGGCGGGGAAGGTGCTGACCTGGCGGGGGCGGATCGCGCTCACCTACTACTCGTCCACCTCGGGCGGGCGCACGGAAGCGGTTGCCGACGCCTTCCCGCAGGCCGAGGCGGTTCCGTACCTCGTGGCCGTTGCGGACCCGTACGACGGGCTCTCGCCACACCACCGCTGGGGGCCGTTCCGCTTCCGGCCGACGACGCTCGCCAAGCGCCTCGGCGTCCCCGCGGTCGAGCGGATCGCGGTGGAGCGGAACGCGAGTGGACGGGTCGCGAAGCTCGTCGTCGGCTGGCGCAACGGGAGCCGCACGCTGACCGGCGGCGAGGTGGAGCACCTGCTCGCGCTCCCGTCGACCTGGTTCATGGTCAGCCCGGGCGGCGCGTTCACGCGCTCGAGCGTGCCGGTGGAGCGGCCGGTGCACGGCTATCTCGCGGTCTTCGCCTCGCTCCCGCACGGCAGCTCGCCGGCGCGTGCGCTCGCTCGGGCGCGCCGCGCAGTCCCGGATGCGCGCGCCGTCGACTCGTCCGCCTACGCGCTGCTCCGCCCCGGTCTCGTCGTGATCGCGGCCGGGCCGTTCGCGTCGGCAGCCCCCGCGCGCGAGCGCGCGGCGCGCATCCCGGGCGCGTACATCCGCAAGGTCTGAGGGACCGCTACCGTGCCTGCGTGGGCGAGCGCTGGGTCAGCTTCGACTGTTACGGCACGCTCGTCGACTGGAACGGCGGCATCTCGGCGGAGCTCGCGCGGCACTTCGGCGCCGCCGAGGCGCCCCGGCTGCTCGAGCGCTACCACGAGCTCGAGCCACAGCTGGAAGCCGACGGGACGCGGAGCTATCGCGCCGTCCTGACCGACGCGCTCCTGCTGCTCGCGGTCGAGGAGCGCGTCACGCTTCCGGAGGGCGAGGAGGACGCGCTCGCGCGCTCGCTCCCCTCCTGGCCCGCCTTCCCGGAGGTGCCCGGGGCACTGCAGGAGCTGCGCAGCGCCGGCTGGAAGCTGGCGATCCTCTCGAACAGCGACCAGGACCTGATCGCCGCGAGCCAGCGGGCGCTCGGCATCGAGGCGGATCTCGTGGTCGTGGCCGGCGAGATCGGCGCCTACAAGCCCGACCATGCGCACTGGGACGTCTTCTTCGAGCGCAGCGACGCGCCACGGGAGCGGCACGTCCACACCGCGGCGAGCCTCTTCCACGACATCGCGCCGTGCCGGGAGCTCGGCGTGCGCAGCGTCTGGATCAACCGCCTCGACGAGCGGGCCGATCCCGAGCCGACCCGCGAGCTGCTCGACCTCTCCGCGCTGCCGGCGACGCTGGAGGAGCTCGTCCCGGCATGAGCACGGTGACCGTGCGCGCGCCGGAAGGCGCCGACGCCGCTCGCGTGGCCACGCTCCTCGCAGGCGTCGTCCCGGGCCCGAGCGAGACCGCGGAGGAGCTCGGCGCCGACCTTCCCGCGTGGCCCGCGGGCGATGCGTGGGTCCTCGACGAGGGAGACAGGCTCGCGGGCTTCGCCACCGTGCGCCGGCGTGGCGCGCTCATCGCGGACGGTGACCTGGTCGCCCTGCCCGGGAGCGAGCAGCCGCTCGTCGAGCTGATCGAGCGCCGCGCCGCGGACTGGCGCGCGCCGGTCCTGCGCGTCACGCCGCGCGGGTCGGGCTCGGACCTCGCCGGGCTGGGCTACCGGCTCGTCCGCACGTTCCTGCGCCTCGGCGTCGACAGCGCCGCATTCGTCCCGCCCGCCGAGGCTCCCGCCGAGCTGCTGCCCGTCGAGCCGGCGGATCCCAGGCTGTACCAGCTCGAGCAGACCTGCTTTGCGGCCAGCTGGGGCTTCGTGCCGGAGACCTATCCGCAGTGGCGCGATCGGGTCGGCCGCCGGCCGCCCGCGCCCTCGTTCGTCGCGCTCGCCGCCGGGGACGCGATCGGCGGGATCTACTGCACGTATCGCTACGGCTGGGGCTGGGTGCGCTCGCTTGTCGTGGCGCCGGCCGCGCGCGGGCGGGGCGTCGGAGCGCAGCTGCTCGGCGCGGCGGCTGCAGCGCTCGACGCGAGCCGGCTCGGCCTCGAGGTCGACGAGCTGAACGAGCCCGCGCGGCGCCTCTACGCGCGAGCCGGCCTGCGCGAGATCGACCGCGAGCGCTTCTTCGAGAAGGAGCTGCGCGCTTGAGCCGCCTCCGCGCCCGTTGCCCCGTCTGCAACAGCCACACCGCCGTCGCGATGGAGGGTGTGTACGAGTGCCACGTCTGCGGCCGCGTCTTCGGGGCGGGCCTCGTCCGCGTGCCGCGGGCCTGGGGCACGGGCGGCGACGCCATGGAGGAGGCCGCGAACCTCCCGCTCGCCTTCCCCGAGACGAACGTCGTCGTCGAGCGCACGCTCGGCGAGCAGACGCTCTCGCTCGCCTCCGACCTGCCGGAGCGCCCGCTCGTGCTGGGCGGCTGCTGCTGCGTGCACATCGGCGCCGTCGAGGGCCTTGCGGCACGCCACGATCGCGTCGCGGTCATCTGGCTGGACGCGCACGGCGACCTGAACACGCCGGAGAGCTCTCCGTCCGGCAACCCCTGGGGGATGCCGTTGCGCACGCTGATCGACGACGGCGCAGTCGCCGTGAAGGACGTCGCGCTGGTCGGCGCACGCGACCTCGACCCGCCGGAGGAGGAGTTCATCGCCAGCAGCGGCCTCGCGCTCGGCGCCGCAGGCATCGAGCGCGCTCTCGACGGCGCGGACGGCGCGTACGTCGCGCTCGACTGGGATGTGCTCGACCCCGAGGACAGCATCGCCTTCTTCAACGTCCCGGACGGTCTCCAGCTCGCCGAGGTCTCGGAGCTGCTCGCCGAGGTTGCCGAGCGCAGCACCGTGCTCGGCTTCGGTGTGAGCGGCCTCGTCCCGCACCCTGACAACGTGGCGAAAATCGAGCGCCTCGCGGCTGCGTTAGGCCTCGCCCCGGCGTAGACTCCCTCCAGTTCATGGCAGACCGGATCGACGTCTCAATCGAGCACAAGAATCCGCAGCCGGATCCGGAGCGCAAGCATCCGAACACCTGCCCGCGCTGCAGCTCGCACTTCCGCGACGAGGAGCTCGCCGCGATCCTCTACGTCTGCTCGCACTGCGGCCACCACTTCCCGGTCAAGGCGCGCCAGCGAATCGAGCAGCTGACCGACGCCGGCTCCTTCGTGGAGGAGGCGGCCGAGCTCCGCTCCGAGGACCCGCTCAACTTCGTCGACCTGCGCCCCTACAAGGAGCGCCTCGCCGAGGCGGAGCTCTCGAGTGACAGCGGCGAGGCGATGATCATCGGCCAGGCGGCGATCGAGGATCTGCGCGACGCGAGCTGCGCGCTCATCACGGTGATCACGCACCCGACGACGGGCGGCGTGATCGCGAGCTACGCGAGCCTCGGCGACGTGACGCTCGCCGAGCCGGGCGCGCTCA
>JAWVDX010000157.1:0-5827 GCA_033857015.1 Gaiellaceae bacterium | reverse complement strand
CCGCCTGGAAGAGCGGCACGCCGGACGCCGGCACCGCGAAGGTCGCGTAGAGCTCCTTCGCCTCGTCCTCGCTGACGGCGTTCGCGAAGCCGTAGCGGAACTGGTCGTAGGTCAGCGGGACGGCCCGGCGGTAGTTGAGGGGATTCCCGAGCACCGAGCTCGCTGACTTGAGGGCCGAGATGGGCAAGGGCAAGACCCCGCGGAACGGGGCCGGGTCGATCGCGACGGCCGCTGACGCGAGGCCCCGGCCGGCAACCATCTGCGCGAGCAGGCCGCCGAAGGAGTGGCCGATCACGGCCGGCTTCTTGTCGAGGCGACCGACGATCGTGGCGTAATGGTCGGCAACCCGACCGACCGTCTTCTGCGCGAAGACGTCCGGGTGCGCGTTCGCTTCGTCGACCGTCTCCGGGTCGTCGGGCCAGCCGGGGTTGACCGTCGCGTAGCCGGCCTCCGCGAAGACCGTCATCCAGCGCTCCCAGCTGCTCGCCAGCAACCAGAGACCGTGGATGAAGACGACGGGCTGGAGCCCGGAGCTGTTGGCAGAAGCGATCTGCTCGTCGACGTGCTGGGGCGTTGTCGAGACGGTCATCGTTCCTCCAAACCGTGGACTGATGGCGTCGACGCAGCGAGAGCTTACCGCCGGCCGGGGGTCAGGTCTTTCGTCCGCACCGACTAAGGTTGCGTGATGTTGCAGGCACGACCTGACCCGGCACCACGGTAGTCATGGATCCGGGCGACGACGGCGTCCTGGTCGGAGCGGACGGCATCGCCCGCTGCTGGTGGAGCGGCGCCGATCCGCTCTATCTCAGCTACCACGACCTCGAGTGGGGGCGGCCGGTCGACGACGATCGACGGATCTTCGAGAAGCTCTGCCTGGAGGGCTTTCAGTCGGGCCTGAGCTGGCTCACGATCCTCCGCAAGCGGGACAACTTCCGCAGCGCATTCAGGGACTTCGACCTCGAAGCGGTGGCACGGTTCGACCCAGCAGACGTCGACCGCCTGCTCCTCGATGCCGGGATCGTGCGCAACCGGGCCAAGATCGAGGCGACGATCAACAACGCGCGGAGGTGTCTCGCGCTCGTCGAGGAGGTCGGCAGCCTCGCCGGCTACGTCTGGTCGTTCGAGCCCGACAGCGCGTCGCGCCCGGAGCCTGCGGACCGATCGACCCTGGCGCGGATCTCCGAGAGTGCGGAGGCCAAAGCGATGAGCAAGGACCTCAAGAAGCGCGGCTGGTCGTTCGTGGGCCCGACGACCGTCTATTCCGCCATGGAGTCGCTGGGTCTCGTGAACGACCACCTGAGCAGGTGCCACGTCCGGGAAGAGATCGAAGGAGAGCGGGCAAGCTTTGGCCGGCCGGCGCGGCTGTTTCTCGGACCAATCCTGAGGGGATAGCTCCCGCGTTCGGCATCGAGGATTGGAGTCCCATGAAACGCTTGACCCCGTTCGCCGGCGTCGCCGCGCTCGCGCTCGTCTTCGTACTCGCGGTCGCCGCGGCACCACCGAGCAAGACCGGCAGCTTCGTCAACTACTCCCTCGCGGAGACGACCGGGACGACCTGCCCGGGTAGCGCCGCCTGCTGGAACTTCGCCGCGGAGCCCGCGATACGCGCCGACGGCGCCGGCCGCTTCTTCGGCAGCTCCGAGAACGGCCTCGGCGGCGGCACGGTCGCCTTCCGCTCGACAGACAACGGCCTGCACTACACGACGCTGGTCTCGCCGAATGCGGGCTCGTCGGCAAACAACACCGGCTTCGCGCCCGGTGGCGGCGACACCGATCTCGCGATCGCTCCCGACAAGAACGCGGCGGGCTTCTACAACGTCTACGTCGCGAGCCTCTCGCTCGCGAACATCGACGTCTCGACATCGTCCGACGGCGGCGCGACCTGGCGGCTGAGCCCCGTCACGACGCCGGAGACGCTCGACGACCGCGAGTGGATCGCGGCGGACACGAACAACAAGGTCTGCATCAGCTACCACAACGGCCCGCAGGGGATCACCGTCGGCTGCAGCGCCGACGCCGGGCTGACGTTCACGCAGTTCGCGAGCGCGATCGACGTGAGCCACGCCTTCCAGATCTCGGAGAACTCGATCGGCAACCTCGCGATCGACCCTGGCTCGCACGTGATCTACCAGACGTACTCGGCGATCACGACAGCCGCCGAGACGGCGTGCGCGCCGCAACTCGGCGTTGTCGTAGGGACTTGCGGCTACCACGGGGTCTACATGGCGGTGTCGACGGACGGCGGCGCGACGTTCACCGACTATCCGGTGTACGTCAACCCTGACGTGACCGTCGGCTACGGGCACCAGTTCGTGAACGTGTCGGTCGATCGTGCCGGCAACGTGTACTCCGTCTACACCGACGACCACCACGTCTACTACTCCTTCTCGAAGGATCACGGGCGGACGTGGAGCGGGCCCTTCCTCGTCTCGACGACGAGCGGCACGCAGATCTTCCCGTGGTCGACCGCGGGGGACGCGGGCAAGCTGGACGTCGTCTACTACCAGACGCCCTACTCCGACGGGACGAGCACGCCTGACAACTACCCAATGTCCGCCGCCTGGACCGTCGGGTTTGCCCAGAACCTCAACGCGGTGAGCGGCGGGTCATCGTGGTCGCGGCAGACAGCCTCGCCGGTCGTGCACTACGGCGGCGTCTGCGAGAGCGGCGTCACCTGTACCGGCAACCGCGACCTGTACGACGACTTCGGTGTTGCGGCCAGCCCGGCGACAGGGCTCGCCTCGATCATCTACAGCGACGACCAGTACGACCCGAACGGGCCCAACACCTCGGGCTGCGACGCCAGCACGAACAACTCGGGGTCGTGCGATCACACCGCGATCGCGACCCAGGCCTCCGGGTCGGCGATCTTCGGCAAGAAGAAGTAGCGGAGTGGTGGGAGGGCGCGCCGGTCGCGCCCTCCCGGTCCGCTCAGGCGTGACCCGCGGCGACGGAGAAGAGGTGCATCGACCCCGGAACACCTTTCAGCTCGTGCTGCCCGCGGTCGTCGAACTCGACCCCCGAGCCGGCGACGAGGTCCTTCACGGTGCTGGAGACGAGCACCTCGCCGGGCCGCGCCGTCGCGACGATCCGCGCGCCGGTGTGCACGGCGATGCCAGCAAGCTTCTTCTCGATCCGCTCGCACTCGCCGATGTGGATCCCGGCGCGCAGGCTCAGGTCGAGAGCGGCAAGATCCACTCTGATCGCAGAGGCACACTCGATCGCCCTGCCGGGACCGTCGAAGGCGACGAGGAAGCCGTCCCCGGCTGTGTCGAGCTCCTCGCCGCGGAACTCGGCGATGCGCCGCCTCACCCCCGCGTGATGGCGTTCGAGCAGCTCCCGCCAGGCCCGGTCGCCGAGCGTCGCCGCGCGGGCCGTGGAGTCGGCGATGTCAGTGAAGAGCACCGTCGCGAGCACCCGGTCCGTGCGCCGGCTGCTGCTCACCTCCTCGACGAAGCGCCCGATCGCCGCGAGCGAGGCGTAGTGCGTCTCGTCGTCGATCCACGTGTACGTCCCGCGGAGCCGGGGCAGCTCGAGGCGCGTGCCGTGCCGGACGTGCTCGGTGACGTACATCGCCGCGTCACGCGTCGCCGGGCCGTGGAGGATGACGGTCGGGACGCGAACCGCCGGCAGGATGTCGCTCACGTCCGACGCCCTCATCGTCCGGAAGAACGAGAGCGCCGCGCCCGGGCTCATGCTCCGGCGCATGTGCGTGACGAACCAGTCGACGAATTGCTCGTCGTCGGCGACCTCGGGTGCCCACTCCGCGACCAGCTCGGCGAAGAGCTCGCGCTGCCCCCAGCGGCTGCGCAGGTCGGTGAGCCGCGCGCTCCACTCCTCCTCGGTCGGCGCCCATGGGTACGTCTCGGTCCGCGTCCCGGAGATCCAGGGCTCGAGCATCGCGAGCCCGGCCGTTCTCTCCGGATACGTGGCCGCGAAGAGGATCGCGAGCCGCGCGCTCTCGTGCGCCGCAAAGAAGACCGCTCGCCGGCTGCCAACCGCGTCCATCACCGCGCGCAGGTCGTCCATGCGCGTCTCGAGCGTCCCGACCTCACGGAACCGATCGGAGAGCCCGGTACCCCGCTTGTCCACCATCAGCACACGACCGAGCTCGGCGAGGCCGGTGACGTGCCGCTTCGGCAGCGGGTGCTCCCACATCGAGAGGAGCTCGCCTGCGAACCCGCGCGCGAAGACGATGTCGATCGGACCCTCGCCGACGACCTGGTAGGCGATCGCGACCTCGCCGTTGCGCGCGTACTGCACGTCTGGCGGTCGCATCTCGGCGTCGAGGTTCGACATCGGTGCAACCGAGTCTAGGCCCGCCGCGTTCGCCCGACCACCCGATAGTCGATGAACGTCGCGAACTGCGACTGCCGCACGCCCAGGTGCTCCAGCTCGAGCGACTTCGAGAACCCCTCGAACAGGAGCTTGCCCCCACCGAGGACGACCGGGGCGACGATGATCGTCAGCTCGTCGACGAGCCCGCCCTCGAGTGCCTGGCGGATCACGTCGGCGCCGCCCATGACGTGGACGTCCTTGCCCCCGGCGGCCTCCACCGCACGCTGGATCGCCTCCTGCACGCCGGACACGAATGTGAAGGCGCCGCCCTCCGGCTCTTCCTCCGGCCGGTGCGTCACGATGAAGAACGGCAGGCCCCAGGGGTTCTCGTCGCCCCAGTGGCGGGCCGCCTCGTACGTCCAGCGCCCGCCGACGACGGCGCCGACCCTGGAGGCCGCCTCCTCGAGCCACGCGGCGTCCTCGCCGCTCGCCTCGCCCCGAGGCTCGGCGTCGTACGTCCACGGCCCGCCGAAGACCCAGTAGTGCAGCCGCTCGCCACCCTCGCCGAGCCCCTTGCCGGGGCCGTCGTCGGGGCCCGTGATGTAGCCGTCCACCGAGGTCGTGATGCCTGCCAGAACCTTTGTCATCGGAAGTCCCTTCTCGTCGTCGCCGAGTTACTGCCCTGAAGACTGTCCAAACGGATGAGACTCATCGCCGCTCGCGTGAAGTCGCGCTACCCTCCCGGACACTTCGACTGGAGGGGGACCACCTTGAAACGCTTCTTCTCGGCGGCGTTGCTCGCCGGAGTCCTGATCGCTGCGATCGGCGCGACGGTCGCCTCCGCGAACCACTCGTGGGGCGGTTACCACTGGGCACGCACGGCGAACCCGTTCACCGTCCGGCTCGGCGACAACGTCAGCGGGCCCTGGGACGCCATGCTCGTGACAGCGGCCAACGACTGGACGCAGTCGACCGTGCTCGACACACCCGTGGTTGCGGGCCAGGCGAAGCCGCGGTCGTGCCGGCCGACGTCCGGGCGGGTCGAGGTGTGCAGCGCCAACTACGGGAACACCGGCTGGCTCGGGATCGCACAGATCTGGATCACCGGCGGCACGCACATCACGCAGGGCACCGTCAAGAACAACGACTACTACTTCGGCAACTCGACCTATGCGTACAACAACACGGCCGAGATGCAGCACGTCATCTGCCAGGAGATCGGCCACACCTTCGGCCTCGACCACCAAGACGAGTCGGGGATCTCCCTGAATACGTGCATGGACTACTACCACAACACGAGTGGCGCGGATACGAAGAGCACCCATCCGAACGCGCACGACTACCAGGAGCTCGGCATCATCTACGGGCATCTCGACAGCACCACCACGGTGGGCTCGACGGCCGGCTTTCTCCCGGACGCAGTTCCGTCGTTCGCAGCGGCAACGCGGCAGAACGACTCGACCTACGTCGACGACCTGGGCGGCGGGCGGAAGCTCGTCACCTACGTGATCTGGACCCGCAAGGGATAGGGCTCGCACGAGCGTGGGGG
>JAWVDX010000156.1:0-3303 GCA_033857015.1 Gaiellaceae bacterium | reverse complement strand
ACTGCCCGCCCGGCCCCGTAGAGCGGTACACGTCGATCTTCAGGTCCTTCTCGTGCACGTCGACCTCGACCTCCTCGGCCTCCGGCATCACGGCGACGGTGGCCGTCGAGGTGTGGATCCGCCCCTGCGACTCCGTGACGGGGACGCGTTGCACGCGGTGCGTGCCGCCCTCCCACTTGAAGACGGAGTAGGCGCCGTCGCCCTTGACCGCGAAGGTCACCTCGTTGAAGCCGCCGGTCTCGCTGGGATTGGCGCCCAGCTGCTCCCACTTGAACCCGCGCCGCTCGGCGTAGCGGGTCAGCATGCGGAAGACGTCGCCGGCCCAGATCGAGGCCTCGTCGCCGCCGACGCCCTGGCGCACCTCGACGATCACGTCCTTCGAGTCGGCCGGATCGCGCTCGACGAGCGCCAGCTTGAGCTCCTCCTCGACCTCGCCCAGCCGCTGCTCGTACTCGGGCACGAGCTCGCGCAGCTCGCTGTCGCCGCGCGCCGCCTCGAGGTCGGCGTGCGCCTCGCGCCAGGCCTCCGCCAGCTTGTGGGGTGCCTCGAGCTCCTTCAGGCGCCGGCCCGCGTCGGCAGCCTCGCGGTGGTCGTTGTAGACCGCGGGATCCGACATCCGCTCCTGCGTCTCCCTGTAGGAGCGCTCGAGCTCGTCGACGAGGCTCTCGATGCCTGCCATCGAGCGATGCTACGCCTCGAACGTGGCCTCGAGCGAGACCTCGACCCCGGCGAGCGCCTTCGTGACGGGGCAACCGACCTTCGCCTCCTCGGCAGTTGCGAGGAACTCCTCCTCGGTCGCTCCCGGCACGCGGCCGGTCGTGACGATGTGCGAGGTCGTGATGCCGGTCCCAGGGACGAAGGTCACCTTCGCGGACGTGTCGATCTGCTCCGCGGTGAAGCCCTTCTTGAAGAGCATGTTCGCGAGGGACATCGAGTAGCACGCAGCATGAGCAGCCGCGATCAGCTCCTCGGGCGAGGTCAGTCCGTTCGAGTCCTCGGTGCGCGCGGCCCAGGTGACGGGCAGATTGCGCAGCGCGCCGCTGCCGAAGGAGTGGAGGCTGCCGCTCCCCTCCGTGAGATTGCCGTTCCAGGTCGCGGACGCAGTGCGTTCAGCCGCCATCGATGCTCCTTGTTCGAGATTCCCCCAGATGCACCGGGTCGGTGCCCGTGGAGCCTAGCGAGACATGGCCGGTGGGCCAGTCGCCTACGCCATCACTTCGACGCGGCGCGACCCTTCGGGCGCGTCGCGCTCGAGGTGCAGCACGGTCTCGAGCGCCCGGATCGACACGGCGATCTGGGTCAGGTCCGGCTCCCGCGTCGTCAGGCGCTGCAACCAGAGCCCGGGCGCGAGCAGCGTCATCAGCCAGCGCTTGTCCGAGTGCCTGCCGGCGAAGCGGATCAGCTCGTACGCGAGCCCCGCGATCACAGGCAGGAGCGCGATGCGCGAGACGATCAGCCAGTACCAGGGCAGCCGCCCGAAGAACGCGAACACGAAGATCGCGATCACCATGACCCAGAGGAGAAAGGCCGTCCCGCAGCGGGGATGGATCAGGCTGTGGCGCTGGACGACCTCCGGCTCGAGCGGGTCCCCGGCCTCGTAAGCGTTGATCGCCTTGTGCTCGGCCGCGTGGTACTGGAAGACGCGCTTCAGACTGGGCAGGAACGAGATTCCCGTGAGGTAGGCCAGGAAGAGGGTGAGCCTGATCCCGCCCTCGGTGAGCACGAACCAGACGCCGCTCTTGATCGGGAGCGTGTCCGTGATCAGCGCCGGCCCGACCTTGAAGACGCCGACGACGAAGCCGATCGCGATGACGAACGAGACGACGAGCGTCCAGCGCCCGATCTCGGCGGGATCGCTCGGCTCGGCAGCCTCGACGGCGGCGCCGTTCGCGACGGGCGCGAGCAGCATCGTGGTCGCGCCGCCGATCTCCGCCGGCGCCTGCTCGACGGTGGCGACCGAGCCGAGGTCGCGCGCCAGTCCGTCCAGCTCCTCCACCCCGCCCCGCTTGACACGAACCCGCACCGGCTCGCCGGCCTCGAGCAGCTTCTCGACCTGCTTGCGCGCCTTGTCCACGTCGCGGGCCCGCACCTCGGCGACGTCGCCGAGCGCGTAGTTGGCCGAGATGGACAGGGCGCGGAAGCCGATCGCCAGCGACTCGCCGAGCGCGACGACGCCGCGCACGACCGGCAAGCGGAAGAACCAGTGCCGGCGCATCGGCGAGTCGATCCCCTGGTGGTGCTCGGCGATCTCCCCGTCGGGCTTGCGCACGGCGACCGACCAGACGGACGGGCCGCGCATCATCACGCCCTCGAGGACGGCCTGTCCGCCGTACTGCGCCATATCGAAGCTCCGGCCGCCCGCGCGCCTAGCGCGAGCCGGCCTTCTCGAGCCGGCGCTGGAAGCGCTCGACCCGACCGCCCGCGTCCATCAGCTTCTGCTTGCCGGTGTAGAAAGGATGGCAGGCGGAGCAGATCTCGACGTGGATCTCGGCCTTGGTCGAGCGGGTCTCGAAGCTGTTCCCGCACGAGCAGACCACGTGCGAGGCGACATAATCAGGATGGATCTCAGGTTTCATCTGGATCCAAGATACCAGAGGCCGTTCGGGGCGCCACGTTCCCACCGGAGACGATGGAGACGACCGTGGAGCCGCGGGGCAGCTCGACCGTCCCGGCCAGGAGCGCGGCCGTCGGTACCGCGCCGGCAGCCTCGCAGGCGAGCTTGCTGCGCTGGTAGAGGAAGCGCATCCCCTCGCGGATCTCCTCCTCGGTGACGAGCACGACGTCGTCCACCTTGTCCTGCGCGATGGCGATGCAGTGCTCGCCCGCGAAGGGCGCGGAGAGGCCGTCGGCGATCGAGTCGGGACGGACGCGCACCCACTGGCCCGCGGCGAGACCGGCGTGCAGCGCGGCGGAGCGATCCGGCTCTACGCCGATGACCCGCACCTCCGGTCGCAGCGCCTTGACGGCGGTCGCCACGCCAGCCACGAGCCCGCCGCCGCCGACTGCGACGAGGATCGTGTCCACGTCGGGCACGTCCTCGAGGATCTCCAGGCCGAGCGTCCCCTGCCCCGCGATGACGTACGGGTCGTCGAACGGGTGGACGAGGACCATCCCGGTCTCCTCGATGAGGTCGTCGAGCCGCTCGAACGCCTCGCCTGGGTCGGAGGCGGTCAGGTCGACCGTCGCGCCGTACTCCCGCGTGGCGGCGATCTTCTGCGCGCTCGCGCTCTGCCACATGACGACGAGGCTCGGGATCCCCTCGAGCGCCGCGCCGTAGGCGAGCGCCTGCGCGTGGTTGCCGGC
>JAWVDX010000155.1:0-6167 GCA_033857015.1 Gaiellaceae bacterium | reverse complement strand
GTCATCGGGACGACGCCGTTCTGCGGAGCGAGGGTCGCCAGGCCGAGCCCGAGGACGACGGCGCCCGCCTTCTTCACCCTGATCGTTCTGTCGACGTTGTAGATCCCCGGCGTGAGGATGAGGCTCTTCCCGTCGGCAAGCGCGTCGTTGATGACCTCCACACTGTCCGACGGCTTCGCGACGAAGAAGCTCGAGATCGGCAGCGAGTGGCCCGGAGTGGAGCCGCCGGCCCAGGTCGTGCCGGAGCCGTTCGCCTGCGCGTCCGGAACGAAGACGCTGTAGTTCCCGCTCCCGTCCATGGTCAGGAACGGCTTCTCGCGCGACACGGGATTCGTGGCGAGCGTCGTGTACGGCGGGTCCGGGAAGCCTTGCGCGGGCGCGTTGACGACGCCGGCGAAGACCTGGTTCCAGACGCCGTTCGTCCAGCCGTCGAGGTCGCTGTTGCGGACGAGGTACTGCTGCTGCGACCCGTTCACGATCGTGCTCCCGGAGAATTGCGAGTCGGCCATGAAGCCGCCGCTCGCGTAGGAGGGGCCGGAGCAGTAGTCCATGAACGTGGCGTAGCCGTTCACATGGACGCGCCGCAGCGAGGTGGCCTGCGAGGTGGCCCAGAACTCGCCGTAGTGGCAGTCGCCCGCCTTGTAGACGTTGATCGTCAGGTTGGCGAGCGAGCGCCAGAAGTTGACGAGCGCGATGCAGTTGCCCGGGCCGACGCAGCGGTTGTAGACGTCGATCGTCCCGTTGATGACGACGTCGCCGGGCGAGCTGCCGAGGCCGGCGACCTCGGTGTAGTAGCCGACCTGGAAGTTGAGCGGGTCGGCGGGCGTCCCGTAGGTGCCGGGCTTGAAGAGGAGGGTGTAGCGCTGCGTGCCGAACTCGTTGTCGACCTGCTCGGTGGCGATCGCGTCGACGCTCGCCTTGATGTCCGCGGTCGTCATGCTGGGATCGAAGACCTTCACGTTCGGGCCGAAGTCAGGCGCTGCGGACGCCCTGCCGGCTTGGTGCGACGCGGCGACGCTCGCGCCGGTCAATGCGAGTGCGACGGCCGTCACCCCGAGCGCGGAGATCAGGCGGCGGGCGACTCTTCGGTCGCCATGCGAAAGGCTCATGCGGCTCTCCCTTGATGTCGAAGCGGACGAGGGACTCGTCTCCCTCGCTGAAACTTTCATGCGGCGGCTTAGTATAAGGCGTGAGATAAAGGATCAAGGAGCGCCGCTCGGCCCGGCCGACGCGCGTGCGAGGATCAGAGGCTGAGTGTCGACGACACGGGCAACGGTGCGGGATCTGCGGCGCGTCAGCCGCGCGGCTGTCCTGCGCCCGCTCTTCCTCGACGGGCCCCAGAATCGCGTCGGGCTGACCCGGCTGACCGGGCTCAGCAGCGCCAGCGTGACGAACGTGATCGGCGACCTCATCCAGGAGGGCCTCGTCGTGGAGGTGGGGCGCGAGGAGTCGGACGGCGGCCGCCCGCGCGTCGTCCTCAGCCTCGATCCGGGCTTCGGCCTCGTGATCGGCGTGGACGTGGGCGAGACCGGGATCCGCGTCGAGGCCTTCGACCTCTCGATGAAGGAGGTCGCCGTCGCGCTCGTCGGCGTCCATCCCCAGGAGCACGACGCGGGCGTCGTCGTCGAGCACGCGAGCGCCGCCGTGAACGAGCTGAAGGCGCAGCTCGAGGGCGAGGGCCGGCGCATCCTCGGCGTCGGCGTCGCCGTCCCCGGCGTGGTCGAGCACGACAGCGACGCGCACGTCCACGCGCCGAGCATCGGCTGGGACGGCGTGCCCCTCGGGCGGCTCTTCCGCCAGCGGATCGAGCTGCCCGTCTCGGTCGAGAACGGCGCCAAGACGCTCGGCCAGGCGGAGATGTGGCTCGGTGCGGGGCGTGGTTACCGGCACACGGTCGTCACGCTCTGGGCCACGGGCATCGGCGCCGCGATCTTCGCGGACGGCACGCTCTATCGCGGCGCCGCCTCGAGCGCGGGGGAGTGGGGCCACACGAACGTCGTCGCCGGCGGGACGGAGTGCCGCTGCGGCGCCCACGGCTGCCTCGAGGCCTACGTGGGTGCCGAGGCGCTGCTCCGCCAGTGGGCCGCGGCGGACGGCACCGTCTCCCTGCCGGAGGAGCTCGACCAGCAGGCGTGGATCGACCGCCTCGTCGAGGCCGCGGGCTCGAATGCTGCAGCGGCGGCCGTGCTCGAGCGCGCAGCGACGCACTTCGGCACCGCCGCCGCGAACCTCGTGAACCTGTTCAACCCGGAGCGGATCGTCGTGGGCGGCTGGGCCGGCCTGAAGCTGGGCCCGCTGCTCCTGCCCAGGATTCGCGAGGTCGTGGCCGCCCAGGCGCTGCACTACCCGGCGACCCGCGTCACGGTCGAGCTGGGCCGGCTCGGGGCCGAGGCGGTGGCTCTCGGAGCCTCGACGCTCATCGTCGAGGAGCTGCTCGCGGGCGGCGGCAGGCTGCCAGAGGGCCACGCACAGCCTTCCGCTGCCCGCTTCTAGCTCGGCGCTCCCATAGCAGCTCTTTCGTGTCGAGACTATTGCAACATGATGTCCATCGTTGTACTCTCGCCGTGAGTTTTTTGCGCGCGATTGTCGAGATTCCGACAATCCCTCCGTCTCAGCGGCCCTCGATGGTCGGGAAGGGATCCACAATGTCGAATTCCAAGCTCGGGCGAGGCTTCCGAAAGGTCGCTCTCGCAACTCTGGGGGCGCTCGCGGCGTCACTGCTCGTGGCGAGCACCGCCGGTGTCGGTGCGGTCAAGGTGACGCCACATGCCACGGTCGCGGCCATCGACCCCGCGCTGACTGCCGGTCGCGGCGCCAGTCTCGGCATGGTCGAGCAGGAGGCCGAGAACGCCGACACCAACGGCTCGGTCATCGGCTTCGACACCACCGCCTACACCTTGCCGGCCGAGGCCTCGGGCCGGAAGGCCGTCCAGCTGACCACACCCGGGCAGTACGTCGAGTTCACGCTCACCAACCCGGCGAACGCGCTCACCCTGCGCTACAGCATCCCGGACGCGCCGAGCGGCGGGGGCATCGACGCCCCGCTGGCGCTGACGGCGAACGGGAAGGCCGTCTCGACGCTGACGCTGACGTCGAAGTACGCGTGGCTCTACAACCAGTATCCGTTCTCCAACGACCCCAACGCGGGCCCGCTCCACCCGGAGTGGTGGATCACCGAGCGCGACGCCTGGTTCGGCACGGGCATCACGATCCCGTGGCGCCCGATGCACTTCTACGACGAGCAGCGCGTGCTCCTCGGCAAGACGTACGACGCGGGGAGCAAGATTCGCGTAACGGTGCCGGAGGGAACGACCGCGGCCTGGACTGTCATCGACGTCGCGGACTTCCAGAAGGTCTCGCCGCCGGTCAGGAACGTGGCCCGCGCGGTGTCCGTGCTCGACTTCGGGGCGGATCCGACGGGTGCCGCCGACTCGGCAAACGCGTTCGACGCGGCGATCGCCGCCGCGAAGGCGAAGCACGTGACCGTCTTCGTCCCGGCCGGCACCTACCAGGTGAACCGCCACATCGTGGTCGATAACGTGACGATCAAGGGCGCCGGGAGCTGGTACACGATCATCAAGGGCCACGAGGTGGCGCTCGGCGCGCCGGCTCCGGACGGCTCGGTCCACACCGGCGTCGGCTTCTACGGCAAGTACGTCGAGGACGGAGGCAGCAGCAACGTCAATCTCTCGGACTTCGCGATCGAGGGTGACGTCCGTGAGCGCATCGACACCGACCAGGTGAACGGGGTCGGCGGGGCGCTCAGCAACTCGACGATCTCCGGCCTCTACATCCACCACACGAAGGTGGGCCTCTGGTTCGACGGGCCGATGCACAACCTGACCGTCAAGGACACGGTTGTCGCGGACGTCATCGCCGACGGCATCAACTTCCGCCGCGGTGTGACGAGCTCGAAGGTCGTCAACTCGTTCTTCCGCAACACCGGCGACGACGGCATGGCGATGTGGTCGCACAACGTGTCGACGGTGGCGCTCGACGAGAACGCCAACGACGTCTTCGACCACAACACCGTGCAGACGCCGACGCTCGCCAACGGCATCGCGATCTATGGCGGGCGCGACAACACCGTGTCCAACAACATCGTGGCCGACCCGCTCCGTGAGGGCAGCGGCCTCCACGCCGGGCAGCGCTTCAACGCCACGCCGTTCGCGGGCTACCTCAGGTTCACGAACAACACGACTGTCCGTGCAGGCACGTTCGAGCTGAACTGGAACATCGGCCTCGGGGCGATCTGGCTGTTCGCGCTCGACGGCTCGCTGACCGCGAACATCGAGGTGACCGGAGATCACTTCCTCCAGAGCACCTACAACGCGATCATGCTGGTCTCGGACTGGCCGGTGAAGGACCTGTTCTCGATCAGCAATGTCCACTTCAAGGACATCCACGTGGACGGGACGGGCACCTCGGTGCTCAGCGCCCGTGCCTCCGGCTCGGCGAGCTTCGAAAACGTCGACGCCCGCAACGTGGGCGCCGTGGGCGTCAACAACTGCGGCTCGTTCAACTTCCCGCCGACCGGGTCGGAGTTCTCGCTGTCCGACCTCGGTGGCAACGACAGCAGCGGCACGAACACGACGGGCCCGTGGCTCGCCTCGTGGGAGCTGCCGAACACGATCACGTGTGACGACCGCCCCGCGGTCGTCCCGCCCCCGCCGCCTTCAGCCTGGTAGCGGACGATCGGAGCGAGGGAGCCGCGCACCGGCGCGGCTCCCTCCTCTACCTCTTGGCCGGCGGGAGCCGGTAGGCGACGACCGCAGGCCGGTCGGTCGCGTGCAGGCGGGTGCCTGCTCCGACGATCAGCTCGTCGTCCGTGACGGCCGGCAGCGCGTTCGTCCCCGCGGGAAGCTGGAGCGTCCAGACGAGCCGGCCGCTGCCCTTGGCGAAGGCGTAGAGCCGTCCGCCGTAGGTCGCCGTCAGCACCAGGTCGCTCGCGACCGTCGCGCCGGCGAACGCCAGGGCGGGCAGCTTGCGCTGCCAGAGGATCTTCCCCGTCGCGACGCTCAGGGCGACGACCCGCCCGCGGCCCGTGCTGAAGCTGCACGGCAGCTCGCCGTTCGGGAACTCCCGCTGGGCGACGACGCGCCCGCAGAGGTCGACGACGGTCGCGTAGACGGCGCCGCCGCTCAAGGCCATCGGCGCGATGATCCCGCCCAGGATCCCGGGGAGCACCTCGACCGGCAGCGCTGCCTGCGGGAACGCCGGGACGCGCGACCAGCTGTTGTGCAGACCGACCTCGCGCTTCCAGAGCAGCTTGCCGCTCCGGCGGTCGAGCGCGTACACGGCGCCGACCTTGCCGCCGACGATCGCGAGCTGCCGCTCGACGCCCCGGATCCGCGCCGTCGTGAGGATCGGCGGCAGCTGCAGGTCGTAGTCCCGCAGGTCGTGCGGCATGGCCTGGAAGTACCAGAGGAGCTTCCCGGTCAGCCCGTCGAGGACGACCAGCGAGTCCGGGTAGAGGTTGGCCCCGGGCCGGCTCCCCCCGTTCGGGTAGGCGGCGGTCCCGGGGAACGGGGCCGGGTTGCCGATCCCCAGGTAGAGCCGCCCCTGCTCGTCGACCGACGGCGGATACCAGAGCCCGCCGCCGCTGTTCAGGTCGGGCCGGCCCCAGAGGTCGCTCGTCGTCGTGTCGAAGCGCCAGCGCTCGGCTCCCGTCTGCGCGTCGAGCGCGTAGACGATCCCCTTCCCGCCGTGCTGGTAGCTGCCGGGCGCCGAGCTGACGAGCACGAGCCCGTGCCAGACGAGCGGCGCCATGTCGATCTGCTCGAAGCCGGCGCGCGCGATCGTCCGCGACCAGCGCAGCCGTCCCGAGCCCGCCTCGAGTGCAAAGACGCGCGAGCTGCCGGCCGCGACGACGATCCCGTCGCCGAGCGCCGGCCCGTTCGGCCCGACGTTCGCGTCCGACCCGCCGTACGTCCAGAGCGTCTTGCCCGTGCGCCGGTCGAGCGCGACGACGGCCGAGGAGAGCGTCTGGAGGTACACGCGCGTCGCCGTGACGATCGGGCTGGAGGCGAACACGCCGAAGATGCCGCTCCCGTCCAGCGGATAGCGCCAGGCCGGGCGGAGCGAGTGGATCGTTGCCGCGCCGATTCGCGTGCGCGAGGCGTTGCGGGTGCTCGCGTAGTCCAGGTTCGGCGCCGGCCACGCGTCGA